>JAEUTM010000351.1 GCA_016788025.1 Bacteroidia bacterium | reverse complement strand
CGGGTGATTGGAGTTTTTCTGAAATCCTGGATTGTTTTGGAGAGGTTCCGATTCCTCCGTATATGAACCGAGAAAGTGAGATCAGTGATAAAGAACGCTACCAGACAATTTATGCTGCTAAGGAGGGATCTGTTGCAGCTCCAACTGCGGGCTTACACTTTACTGCGGAAGTTTTAAAAGATCTCCGGAAAAAATCAATTGCAGAACTCAATGTTACGCTTCATGTGGGCGCGGGAACCTTTAAGCCTGTGAAATCAGGGACTATGCAAGGGCACGAAATGCATTCGGAGTGGATCGAGGTAAATAAGGAGACGATAGAAAAGCTTAAAGAAGGGAACCGTAAGATTATCGCTGTGGGAACAACCTCATTGCGA
Source organism: Bacteroidia bacterium (assembly GCA_016788025.1). Lineage (GTDB taxonomy): Bacteria > Bacteroidota > Bacteroidia > B-17B0 > Aurantibacillaceae > Aurantibacillus. The sequence continues at coordinate 25,067 of JAEUTM010000351.1, read as the reverse complement.
ACTATTGAGAGTCTTTATTGGATGGGCTTAAAGGCTCTCAAGGCTCCGGGGGCCGACATAAAGGAACTCGAAATAAGACAATGGGATGCTTACAAATACGAGGCAGATGGAGTGAGCACAGCGGAGAGTCTTCAGGCTCTTTGTGCCTGGATGTCAGAGCGAAAGCTGAAAGCCCTTGTATGTAATACCCAAATACTTATAGCACCGCCATATAAACTAAAAGTAGCAGACGGTCTTATCACCAATTTCCACCAGCCTCAGAGTACTCTGTTGCTGCTTGTAGCGGCTATTCTTGGAGATAAATGGAGAGAAGTTTATGACTATGCACTTGCACATGATTTCCGGTTTTTAAGCTACGGTGACAGTTCGCTTTTGTTAAAATAAGCTGTAATTAGTCGAGTTTGTTGTGTGCTTTAACACAAGCGTAAGCATTTTTTTATATTTTTGATTAACCATAATATATTACTTATGAAAAAAATCTACCTCTTTTTATTTGCTGCCTTTTCCTACACTCTAAGTGCTCAACTAACCCAGGCTAACCATGCACCTGCAAACGGAGACACCTATACTATGTACCGTTGCGACTCTGTTAACACGAGTCCTGGAGCTGCCGGTTCAGGAGTAACATGGAATTTCAGTACCATCGCAACGTATTCAAACCTGGCCAGAAGTTACACGGCGCAGGCAACTTCTAATTCAACCTTTGCTGCGGCGAACGTGGCTGTTGCATCAGGAGGTAATGACATACAATATCTGGCTTCAACAACTTCATCACTCGTTTATTATGGAGGAAATATTGGCGTTGGACAGGTTGCCGGTACCGTGAATTATTCGGTACCAGCTATTTATGCAAGTTATCCAATGGGCTATAATACCAGTGCCAGCGCTGCAGTTGCAGGAACGTTGAATATTCCTTCATTAAGTGCTTCCGGTTCATTTACAGGAAACAGCACTGTGTTGGTGGATGGTTCAGGTACCATAATTTTACCGGGCCCCGTAACATTTACAAATGCGCTTCGCGTTGTTAGCTCGCAGACCATTTACGCAACCACTTCTCTGGCTACAGCCACTGTTACGCAAACAAACTACGACTATTATGTTGGCGGTATTAAAGCACCGGTTTTAACGATAGGCACGGCTACTGCGGATATTGCCAGTATACTTGGAAATTCTCAAACCACACAAACTTTTGTTGCCCGCAATAAAGATGCTAATCAACTTCCAACCGGTTTAAATCAGCATTCTGAGAACGTAGGTCTAAGTGTTTATCCAAATCCATCTGCTTCATTTATTAATTTTGTAAGCGAAAACCAATCCATGGCGACACTTAAAGTATATGATGTGACAGGTAAACTTGTTGACAGCCAGGTTTTCCATGATGGAAAAATTAAACTGGATGTGGCGGGATACAACAAAGGAATATACTTCTACAATGCATTTGACGCAACAGACAATAAATTAAGAACAGGCAAGTTTACCGTTATTCAACAATAAAATATCGTTTTTTAAAAGAAAGCCATCTTAAGCGGATGGCTTTTTTTATTTTTGTATCACTAAAATTGAGTTTATGAATATTGAAGAAAAAATAAATGGTGAAATTAAAGCCGCCATGCTTGCAAAAGATTCCAAAAGACTGGAAGCTTTGCGTGGAATTAAGGCTGTTGTATTGCTTTTAAAAACTTCTCCCGAAGGACTAACGGAAGAAAGCGCCACAAAAGCAATTCAGAAGGAAGTAAAAAAACGTAAAGAATCAGCAGACATTTATAAGACGCAAAATCGTCCTGACCTGGAAGAGGAGGAAATGTTCCAGGCGAGAGTGATGGAGGAATATCTGCCGAAACAGATGGGTGAGGAGGAGATTAAAGCAGAACTCACAAAGATTATCGCTTCTGTTGGCGCATCCGGGCCCGGAGATCTCGGTAAAGTAATGGGTGCGGCCTCAAAAGCATTTGCCGGAAAAGCTGATAATAAAATTGTATCGGCTTTGGTAAAACAATTGCTCGGATAAATAAAGATCGCAATCCAATTAAGCTGAACGGATTATCCGTTCAGCTTTTTTATTTTATTTCATCGCCAGGAGGGTTCGTGTGTTTTGAAAAATGAACATTTCTATTTGGTTCAGCTGGTTTATCACACTTGCTCTTGTTATGTTTTGACTTCCTATGTTTACGTTATCGAGTATTGTATGAATTGTACGAATACGACTAAGTTTTTTATTTCCAATATTAGACAGCGCGTAGTTATAGTGGTCTACTAAAAGTCCAAGTTTATTTATCTTTCCCTCTATGGTTGGATCCCATTTGAAAGGATCGCAGAGAAGTCGCTTGTTGTAGTTAAACTCCCGGATTTGTGTATCGTTGGTATCCAGACCAGTGTCGCGCCAGAAAATGTATGTTTTGCTCTCGTTACAAAGCTTAAATATTTTGTCGTTGAGTTCCTGTATGCTTTGTTGTTTGAGAGCTGGATTATTTAGCGACATACGGTATTCGTTTAACAGGATCTCCTGACTGATACCGAGTTCCTGAAGGGTGTTTAGCTCTGTAAAGCTTGTTAATCGTGGCGTTCGGATGGTTAACAATAACATACAATAAACCAGGATCACAAGCATCGAAGTCGTAATGGTGTTTAATTTAGTCTCTGCTTTCCTGATCCCGGCAAAAAAGTAGAGTGGCAGGAACACGAACAACATAATTACGGCAGACAGATATGCCAGGGTAGAGGAATGTGGCCAGTGCAGTACCTTGAATAAAAACGAGAGACACATGACTATAGTGCCGAGGGCTCCGAAAACCATCACAATTTTGTCCTTGCGTGATTGTTGTTCTTTTGCTTTTAATGTAAATAATAAAGGCAGGAAAATTAAGCTCCCGAAAACGATGCCCAGCCCCAGGGCAAGGGTGGCACCCGGCCAGTACATAAACTTGAACCAGATACCGACGGCCAAAGTGAAGACGGAGAAAGCTCCGCTCCATATCATTAACTTTTTCATAGTGTAGTAGTGTTTAAAGGTTAGTAGGGAGATGGTTTCTTCTTCAATTTCCCACAATGCATCTTTGTAAAATGAACGTATGGTTTTTTGATAGAAGCTCTCGAAATCTCCGTTTGTTTCGAGATCTTTCTCAATAATGCAACAGATATGATCCAGCAGGTTATACTGCAGGTCCTCCATCTCAACGCCACGCGCGCGAATGTCGTTAAGAATAAAATCTATCTGGTGATCGCTGAGAGTATACATTTAAGCTGACTTTGTTTTTATGTCGAGCAAAAATTTCATGGTATTCATAAAGTCGGCAAACTCGTTTACCTTTTCTTTAGTCTTTGCCTTACCAGCCGGACTCAAGCTATAATATTTGCGGACACGTTTGCCGATAAATTCCGTTTCCGTTGTTACCAATCCATCATCCTCCAGGGCATGGAGGGTTGGATACAGGGCCCCTTCGGTGATTTGTATTTTTTCCGAGGTCATTTCTTTAACCTTCTGTGTGATTTCGTAACCGTACATTTTTTTGTTGTCAGCAAGCAGCTTTAACACTATCGTTTTAAGCGTGCCTTTTATTAATTCCGATGAATAGATCATAATCGTATAAATATATCGTTAAGCAAATATACATAAGAAAATTATGTATATGAGTCTAATGCATATAAATTTTATGTAATTACCTGTTATTCAGCATAAATAAAAAAGGCCTGCCATGTGGCAAGCCTCTTTCAAAAGTAGTTTTTGGTTAACGCGAAATACGAAATTTGATTGGAACCTGGTAGTATGATTTTACCGACTGACCTTTCATTTTGGCTGGGGATTTAAATTTTGGGAGCATTCCTACAACTCTTAATGCTTCTTCATCTAATCCGTAACCCCGCGTGTTTAACAGGGTAAGGCGACTTACTTTTCCATTTTCATCTACCACAAACTTCACATACATCGTGCCCTCAACGCCTGCAGCAAAAGCTTCTTCCGGATAACGGCAGTTTTCTTTAATAAATTTATACAGGGCAGTAAGACCTCCGTCAAATTCAGCTTCTTTTTCCAATCCAAAAGGACTCGCGACACCGTTTTTGTCCACATCAATTGGGTCTTCAACAACATTTGGTTTTGGATCCGTGTTAATTCCAGGGACGGATGTAGAACTGGTAATTTGAGAAGTAAACGTAGTGGTAACGGCCACTCTGCTATCGTCCGTTTTAGTTGAGTCTATTACAAGCGGAGCGCCGTTTTGATTGGGGTTTTTGGTTTCAGGAGGTGGCGGCGGTGTAACAGGAGGTGTTGTTGTTTTTGTTTTCGGAATTACCTCGTCTGGTTTTTTGGTGAAGGGAACGACGATAACGTCGTCAGGAATTATCTGAATCGAAGTGTCAACTTCAGGGACCGTTCTGGTGAAAAGATAAGCGGCAAAGGCAAGGCTTGCGACTCCTGCAATGACAATACTTAGTGATTTGACAATGGTAAATCCGTAGTCTGATCTAAGGACGTAAGCCCCATAGGCTTTGTTGCGGTGAGCAAAAATAATCTCTGTTAGTTTTTGCTCGTTGTTCAAGTGATAACTCATAGGTTTTTAGGTTAAGGTTTAGTAAAAAGTTTTTCATGCCTTATGAGTGTTTTAGTTCCTGAAGTAAAATTAAATCAACAGCTCTTCGCAAGAAAGAGAGACTGCAGAGGCGGATGCTTTTTGTTTTTAATTGGTGGGGGATTGGGGAGAAATGGTGATTGGTGATTCTTGGTTTAACACAGAGGAAACTGAGGGACAGAGAAGCACAGAGTTTACGTTATGAGTGTTTTCGGTTTTTAACACAGAGGCAACGGAGGCGCTGAGACATAGAGTTTAATTTTTTGGAGCTTTCTTGATAGTTTAAATTTTAACACAGAGGAACGGAGACGCGCAGAGTCTAATTTGTGAGTGTTTTGTTAGTTGGGTTTAACGCAGAGACGACTGAGACGCTGAGGCACAGAAAAAATTAACCGGAACGCTCTTTTCACCGTCCTTCCGAGGCATATTAACATTGATGTCTGGCCGAAGGAAACTATAGAACGGTGTTTTAAAAAAACTACCGCAAGCTACCGTAATTTTCAACACAGAGGAAACTAAGGAACAGAGAAGCACAGAGTTTATGTTGTGAGTATTTTCGGTTTTTAACACAGAGACAACGGAGGCGGAGAGACTCAGAGTTTAATTTGTGGGTGTTTTATTAGTGATTTTAGCACAGAGGCAACAGAGGCGCCGAGGCACAGATTTTACATCGGGAGTTTCTCGATGGTTTTGATTTTCCATCTTCCATTCAAATAGGCCGCTCATACCATTTAATAGGCGAAAGTTAGAATAATTGGTACTTTTAAACCATGATTTTCCTGATGTTTAAAGAGAGTGTGTTATTTGCCTGGCAGTCGCTGGTGTCAAATAAGCTACGTTCGTTTTTGAGCCTGTTGGGAATCACAATCGGAATTTTTGCGATCATTCTTGTATTTACTATTGTAGACGGACTGGAAAGTAATATCCGGGGAAGTCTTCAATCGCTGGGCAACAATGTTGTGTATATACAGAAGTGGCCCTGGAGTTTTGGTCCGGATTATCCCTGGTGGAAATACATTAACAGACCAGTTCCCAAATACTATGAGCTGGATGAATTGCAACGCAAATGTAAAACGACTGAAGCGATAGCTTATCGCCTTGGCTCACGCACTACCATTAAATATAAATCCAACAGTATCCAAAACGCGGTAGTCGCCGGAATCTCTCATGAATTTTATAAAATCAAAAATTTTGATCTCTCTTCGGGAAGGTATTTCACCCAGAATGAAACCGAGGCGGGTTATCGTGTGGCTTTAATAGGCGCGGAAATTGCAAAGGGACTTTTTGGAGAAGCAGATCCTATAGGTAAACAAATAAAAATTGCCGGACAGAAAGCCACGGTGATTGGTGTGATAAAAAAAGAAGGAGAAAGTTTATTAGGGATTAGTTTCGACTACCAGGTTATTTTGCCTTACAACTTTGCCCGCTATATTATTGACACCCGTTCCGAAAATTCGGACCCTACCATTTATGTGAAAGCGAAACCGAATATTTCAAATGCAGAAATGATGGATGAGCTAACAGGAGTGTTGCGGGGCCTTCGTCGCTTAAAACCAAGCGTAGATCCAAACTTTGCACTGAATGAAACCAGTTTGCTAACCAAAGGTTTTGATGCCCTTTTTGATATTATAGGAACTGCAGGCTGGATCATCGGAGGTTTTTCTATTTTGGTTGGAGGATTCGGGATTGCCAATATTATGTTCGTTTCCGTACGGGAGCGGACCAACCTGATCGGGATTCAAAAAAGTCTCGGGGCGAAAAACATCTTTATCCTTTTCCAGTTTTTAAGTGAGAGTGTATTATTAAGTAGTATAGGAGGCTTTTTCGGCTTATTGTTAACATTCATCATAGCCGAGCTCGGGAAGAGTATTATAGGGATGGATATTAGTTTAACCGGCACAAATATCACCCTTGGATTTACAATCTCGGTATTAATCGGGATCATCAGCGGATTTATTCCTGCTTACAGTGCTTCACAATTAGACCCGGTTGAGGCAATCAGAACGAATTGAAATGAAACGTCCACGCATCATAAGCATTATTTGTATCCTGGGATACCTTTCGGTTCTGGTGGCATTTCCACAAGTCTTTTCCCCTTCTATTAAAAAATTGGGTTTAATGATCCCGGCTCTTTATGGAATCCTGGTAGCCGCACAGTTTATTTCCTGCGTGGGGATCTGGTATTTTAAGCAATGGGGGGTTCAGCTATACATAATGACCTTTTTCGCCAAAACCCTGTTTTTTTTACTCAGCGACCAGGTTGGTTTTAGTTTTTACTTTGGAATCCTGCTTTCGGTAAGCTTCATTATCATCTTATTAAGGCACTATCCACGTATGAATCCCAATTTGTAGTGTGGAATTTAGCTAACCCGCCTCTTTTTCAGACACATAGCATTCAGAAAGCCTTGCCTTTTGTCAATTTTCGGGAGAGGGTATCCCCGCAAGGCCTGTGAATAAAGGGAAAATAAAAAGCTACAAAACCTATTTTTTCAAAAAAACTTGTCCAATAAAAATAAAATTGTATATCTTTAAATAGGAATTGAAAATCGGCAGAATTTTCGTTCCCTCACCAGAACATACATTTTAATCACTAGAACTAATGGTTGGCGAAGTAGAAACACCAGAAATCCTGGATACCCTGAAGAGTTTTTTTGGCTTTGACGGATTCAAAGGAAACCAGGAAAAAATCATTAAAAACCTATTAAGCGGCAAAGACACATTCGTTATCATGCCTACCGGCGGTGGCAAGAGTTTGTGTTATCAATTGCCTGCCCTTTTGAGCGAGGGTACCGCAATTGTGGTTTCCCCACTTATTGCTTTAATGAAAAACCAGGTGGACGCCATCAGAGGTTTTAGCAACGAAACGGGTATCGCTCACTTTTTAAATTCGTCTCTAAATAAGGGAGATATTGCCCAGGTAAAAAAGGATGTTCTTTCAGGAAAAACCAAGTTATTATATATAGCGCCGGAAACTTTAACGAAAGAAGACAATATCAATTTCTTTAAGGAATTTAAAATTTCCTTTTTTGCGATTGACGAGGCGCATTGTATTTCGGAATGGGGTCATGATTTCAGGCCGGAGTACCGTCGACTGAGACCCATTATTGATGCAGTAGGTTCGGTGCCGGTTATGGCGCTTACAGCAACCGCTACACCAAAAGTGCAACAGGATATCCAGAAAAACCTGGGTATGATGACCGCAACGGTTTATAAATCATCTTTTAATCGTGATAATCTTTATTATGATGTACGTCCTAAACAAAACGTCATTAAAGAGATCATTAAATATATTAAACAGAATAACGGCAAAAGTGGAATCGTATACTGTTTGAGCCGTAAAAAAGTAGAAGAGATTGCCGAAGCATTAAAAGTGAACGGCATAAAAGCGGCTCCATATCATGCCGGTTTGGATGCAAAGGAGCGGGCTAAAACGCAGGACGGATTTTTAATGGAAGATCTGAATGTAATTGTTGCAACCATTGCCTTTGGTATGGGAATTGACAAACCGGATGTTCGTTTTGTGATTCACCACGATATTCCAAAATCTCTGGAAGGTTATTACCAGGAAACCGGTCGCGCCGGGCGTGATGGTGGCGAAGGAAAATGTGTGACTTTCTATAGTTATGAAGATATCCTGAAGCTGGAGAAATTTATGAAGGATAAGCCCGTTGCTGAACAAGAGATTGGAAAACAAATGTTGGCTGAAACGGCAGCCTTCGCTGAAACCAGCAGTTGCCGCAGGAAATTTATTTTGCATTATTTTGGCGAGGAGTTTGACGAGGGGAAATGTAACGGTATGTGCGATAATTGCCGCCATCCAAAACAAAAATTTGAGGCAAAAGAAGATTTAGAGTTGGCTTTGGAATGTATTACGGAAACCAAAGAAAGACACAAAATTAAGGATGTGATCAATGTGCTGATGGGAACACTGACAGCCACAGCAAAAACATACAAGCACAATCAAACCGAAGCCTGGGGTAAAGGCGTGGATCACGATAAGGACGAAAAATTCTGGCAGGCTGTTTTGCGCCAGGCCATTGTGAATGGTTTCCTTTATAAAGACATCGAAAATTATGGTTTACTAAAAATCACAGACAAAGGCCGTGCCTTTTTGAAAAAACCGGTAAGCGTTAAATTTACCAGGGATCATGATTACAGTAACAGCGATAAAGATTCAGGGGATGATGATATTACTATAAATGGAAAGGGCAGTGGCAATGCGGCAGATGAGATTCTGTTTGCACTGTTGAAAGATCTCGTTAAAAAAACAGCAAAAGCAAAAGGTCTGCCACCTTATGTTATTTTCCAGGAACCTTCTCTTGAAGAAATGGCTATCCAGTACCCGATCACCATGGAAGAGATGACCAAAATAAGTGGTGTGGGATCGGGTAAAGCAGCGAAGTTTGGAAAACCATTTATTGAGCTGATTAAAAAATATGTTGAAGACAACGATATTGAGAGACCAGTGGACATGGTGATCAAGTCGGTTGTAAACAAATCGGGACTCAAAGTTTATATTATCCAGAACATTGACCGCAAAGTAAGCCTCGATGATATGGCAAAAAGCAAGAACCTGAAATTGCCGGCTTTGTTAACGGAGATTGAGACTATCGTTGAATCAGGAACCAAGGTCAACATCAATTATTATATTGATGACATTATGGATGAAGAAAAACGCGACGAGATCATCGATTTCTTTAAAGAAAGCGAAACCGGTGGTGTGCAGGAAGCTTTGAAAGAGCTTGGTGAAAATGATTTTACTGAAGAAGAAATTCGTGTGGTAAGGATTAAATTCCTTTCGGATTACGGAAATTAAAATACTCTAATTAAGAAAGCCGTCCCGATCCCGATGCACTCGGGACTGGACGGCTTTCTTCGTTATTGATGTTTATTGATCTATCCTGTAAACTCCACCGTTATTAAAGCTACCGCTGATATATATACCGCCAAGGTGAACGTGAATAGTAGTATAAGTACTATTGATTGGCAAGCCTGTTCCAATTTTACTCCAGTTTGCGCCGTTGTTGGTTGAAGCGTAAATACCCTGGGTGTTTCCTGCGTACATCGTATTGCCACTTTTGATAAGACTGTAAACTGCATAAGTGCCCATACCATAATCGGTGGAAGACCAGGTTCCGCCGTTATCAGAACTGCGGTGAAGGCCGCCGAACGAGCCAGAGTATAAGTCAGAATCAATTCCTTTTAAACACAATACCATCGGTTGTTGAGGTACATCTGTAATAGGATTCCAGATAGAGCCGTTATCCTGTGTCAGATAAATTTTAGCATTGTTATAATCATAAACAAAAACAGAATTACCTATACATGCAACTTTCGAGTATAATGCGTTTGGTATTGTGGGTGTGATGTCGGACCAGTTAGCGCCGTTGTCTGTAGAAAGATACACGTAGTCGAAGGCTACCGCAATTATATTATTTCCACTAATAGCCATGTCGGAAATATTCAACTGGCTGAGCCCAGTGTTAGACTGAGACCAATTAGAGCCCCCGTCTGTAGAAACATAAATGCCGGCGCCTTCCGTACCTGCAATCAAAACACCATTTTTGTTTATCATCCGGCTCACGCCACTCGAGGTTCCTAGCCCTAGTTTAGTCCAGTTATTATCACCATTGGAGCTCTTGAAAATACCATTCGTACCCGCTGCAAAAAGATCATTTCCAATTGACGCAAAATCTCTGATAAAGGTGCTAAATGGAATTCCATTACCCCAGCCTTGCCACTTCGTGCTCTTTTGTGTTTTAAAGGAAATTTCATCTCCATAAGCTGTACCTGTAACATTTGAAGCATAAGCTCTTACATAATAAGTGGTATTTGGCTTCAGATTCCCCATTTTACTGGTATAATTCCCAATGCCTGCACCATCAGTGGTTTTGTTTTTAAGCAAAGTTGGATTCGGTGCCTCATCAAAAACAATACCAACCGCCAGGATAACGCTAGCGCCTTCTTTGGTAACTGTGCCACCTGACACAGCTGAAGAATCAGTTATATTGATCACAGTTGAGGTTAAAACGGTAGGAATCCCGGTATTTGTAGGCACCACGGTAGGAGTTGGAACTACGGGGGTTGGGGTAGGAGTGGGTGTAGAGCTGCTACTGTCTTTTTTCTTACAGTTGCTTAAAAAAACAATTGCACATAAAAAAGTCAGTAGAATTGGGAGTTTAGTTTTCATTTCTTTTTGTTTTAGTTAGGTAATATTCTAAGGATGGAACATAAATATAAAGTTTTTTACCTAACAATTTGAATGCTTTTTTTTCGTTTCTTTAGAGCGCATGCTGTCGGAACGTACCCACCGCTACATATATCTTTTTGGACTTTGTGCTCTCGCTTTTGGTATGATGATGGGCACGGTGCCTACCAGTGTTCCCCAACTTATTTTATTGGGCAACTGGTTGCTGGAGGCTGACTTCAAACGAAAATGGCATCAGCTAAAACAAAATGTCTTGTTCTGGGTGCTTAGCTCCGCTTTCATGTTTCATTTTTTGGGACTTGCATGGACAAGCGATTTCGGGCATGGCCTGGATGATGTTCGCACGAAAATACCCTTGATGTTTTTGCCTCTGATTTTCTTCAGCAATAAAGAACTCTCCAGGAAAGAATTTGAGGTAGTTCTTCTCTTTTTTTTAGCCGGCAGTCTTACAAATACCTTGTGGTGTTTGCTCTATTCTTTTGTTTTACATGATAATGAAGTGATACGAAACGCTTCGCGGTTTATGAGTCATATTAGGCTGGGGCTTTTTTTGAATGTAGCAATTGTTGTTTGTTTATGGTTTAGTTTTCAATGGAAAAAAACCGGCTTAAGGATTTTAATGCTGTGCATGGCATTTTATTTTTTAATTGTTTTAGGAGTCCTCGGCCGTGCATCAGGACTCGTTAACTTTATCATATTGGTATTTCTAATGCTGGGTTACGGGATCCTACGTTTACCAATGTTGTATAAATTAATTGCGCTTGTAGCATTGATAAGTAGTGCAGTAATGGTTTGGATTTACCTGGACAACATCAGGAAAGAACAGCTCATCGTTAATAATAGTCCGAACAATGTTCAGCAAAAGGTTACACCATGGGGCACAGGTTATTATCACGATGATGTGGACCAGAAGGAAAACGGAAACTACGTACGCATCAACATTCAGTTAGAAGAGCTCCAAAGAGGATGGAAAAGAACATTTCCTGAGGACAGCTTTAGTTTTGAACCACGGCATAATGTTGAGCGTTTTGATATACTCGTGCGCTATATGGCAAGCAAGGGACTAAATAAAGACTCAGTAGGACTTGCATCTTTAAATCGAGAAGATCTTGAAAATATCCGAAGGAATGTGGTGAACTACAAATACCCTTCGTGGACCTACCTGCACAAAAGAACCTATGAACTGGTTAATGAATACAACGAATTTATGAGCCAGGGCCAGGTAAACGGTCAATCTTTAACGATGCGTGTTTATTTTTGGAAAGCCGCATGGGATATTGTGAAAAAGAACTCCATTTTTGGAGTGGGAACCGGTGATGTGCAGGAGGAACTTAATAAAACCTACGCGTCTACAAATTCTCCTTTAACAAAGGAATGGTATAAACGTCCACATAACCAGTTTCTCACAATAACTGTTGCGCTAGGGTTTGTTGGTCTGCTGATTTTTTTGGTAAGTGTGTTTTACCCTGCTGTTTTCCTGCGCCAGAATTTTTTATGGATTTACTGGCTCTTTTTCATAACTGCTGTGCTTTCTTTTATAACAGAGGACACTTTGGAAACGCAGGCCGGGCTCACCTTTTTTGCTTTCTTTCAGACCTTGTTTGTGTCTCAGGCCTGGTACGCTAAAATCAAAACGCGACAAACTCCTGAGGATTAATCGGAGAGCCATTGAACCAAAGCTCAAAGTGCAAATGAGGGCCATTACTTCTTTCGCCGGAGTTTCCAACAACCGCTATAGGTTCTCCAGATTTCACGCGATCACCGGTAAGCTTTAGTATGGAAGAACAATGCTTGTAGATGCTGATGAGGTTATTGCTGTGTTGAACCTGGATAATATTCCCGTCTTCAGCGGAGAAGCCAGTGAATATAACTGTGCCATCTAAGGTGGTTTTTATTGTTTCATCTTTTTTAGTGACAATATCAACGCCGTAATGATCATCGAGCAGATTATAAGACTCCGTGATAAACCCTTTGACGGGTGTAAAAAAGATAAGTTCATCCAGTCCGTTGTATTTCATTCGATTCTCTCCAGGCGTTGGATTTGTTTTTGTTGTTTCGTAATCCTTCCTGAACTGCAGATCTTTTGGGCTGGGATTAATATTTACTTTGCTGTATTTACCAGTGGTATCTTTTTTTGGTTTAGGACTTTGCGTTTCTACTTTTTCTTCGAATGCTTTCAGAACACTGTTTAAATATACATCGCGGGAGCTCAGGGTCTGTTCTATGGAATCAGCCTTGGTATTTAACTCGAGGATTTGTTTTCGTTCACCGATATCACCATAACCGGGGATGTACTCTCTTAAAGGGGTAAAAGCCACCAGACTTATCACAAGGCTGGTCATAACAATAGTAACAGCAAGCACAGCAATAAGAATTCCCGAAGGTGAGAGGCGAATTGAAATCTTCTCGCCAAACGTTGCATCGTTCAGGATTACCAGGCGGTACTTTTTACGCAGGAATAATAAGAAACGTTTCCAGCGACTATGTTTTGAAGTATCCATCAGAGCATAAAGATGCAAAAAAATAAGGATTTATGCGCTTGTTTAGTTAATTGATCTTTAATGAAAATCTCCAAATATTTTAAAAACCGAAATATTACTAACGTCTTTCTGTGTGACGTAAACTAGTAATTCTGAATCTTTTTTTTGATTTTTTGAACCTTAAAATGTCTATCGTGTCGGAAACGTGGCGCGAGGAATTTTGAACCTGGCTTGCTTTTGACAAAATACCATTGCGCTTCGGAGCTCCAGGATTTTCAGCTTCGCTAATTCGTTTTAGAGTGTTGATTGTTAATAAGTTAACAACTCAAAATTCAATCTTCCTCTCAAAATTTCTTTCGTCCGTTTAACATATTTTCACTTGGAAACTTGTAAGACAGTTAAAGTTTCCATAGTTTTGTGCCCGATTTTGATAATGGAAGCACAAGAAAAAATACTTAAGACCTCTTTAGCTCTCTTCTTTAAATACGGTATCAAACATATTACCATGGATGATATTGCAAGAGAACTGGGAATGTCGAAAAAAACAATTTACCAGTATTACAAGGAGAAGGACGATTTGATCACGCAGTTATGTGAACTTGAGCTGAAGGTGCATGAAGTGGATTTTGAGGAGATGAATAAAAGCGCCAAGGATCCGATTTATGAAATCATTTTGATTTCGGAAAAAATGAAAAGCATGATGCAGAATATCAATCCTATGTTTTTCCTCGACCTGCAGAAATTTTATCCGAATGCCTACCAACGTTTCCTGAATTTCAGGGAGAACTGCGCTTACAGAATGATCAATCAAAACATAAAAAAGGGGATAGAGATGGGCCTCTACCGTGGAGATCTTGATCCCGATTTTGCAACGCGCTTAAGACTGGCTCATATAGACATGTTGATGTTTGGAAACTATTTTTCCTATGAGAAGATCAGCATGGCCAAAACGAACGAGTTAATACTGGATACTTTTATTTACGGTATCTGCACTATTAAAGGACATAAACTCTTTAACAGCTATAAAAAAATAAACGACGAAGGATAATTTTTTGAATTTAAAATTTAAATGAAATAAAATAAATTATGAAACACCTGAAAACATATGCATTAATCCTTTCGTTGGTTGGGATTTTGTATAACACGCAAGCCCAGGAAGCCAACAAAACAAGTTTCAGTTTGTCTGAAGCGATTGAGTACTCTTTGAAGCACAGTCCAAACTATCTGAATGCGGAATTGGATCAAAAGAGTGCGGAGTATAGACGCAAGGAAGTTACCGGGCTCGGATTACCGCAGGTAAATGGAAGTATTGATATTAAGGACTATATCAATATTCCTACTTCACTATTGCCTGCTCAAATTTTTGGAGGACCTGAGGGAAGTTTCATTCCCGTAAAATTTGGTACCAAGTATAACGCTACGGCAGGTTTAAGCGCGTCGCAGCTGATTTTTAGTTCCGATTATATTTATGCGCTAAAAGGTTCGAAAGTCTATAACGAAATATCGAAAATCAGCGTAACACGTAGTAAAAATGAACTTGCCGCACAAGTTACGAAGGCGTATTATTCACTGGCCGTGACTAAAGACAGATTAAAAACCTCGGAAGCAAATGTTATAAGAACAAAAGTTATTTACGATAATACAAAAGCATCAAACGAGCAGGGGTTGGCTGAGTTAATTGATGTTGAGCGTACCGAGGTGGACTATAACAACGCTCTTTTAGATCGTGATTTAGCCGTGCGGAATTTGGCCAATATTGAGGCTGCTCTTAAGTTCCAAATGGGATATAAGATAGAGGACGTTTTAACTATAACAGATAGCGTTGTAGTAGCAGACGAGCAGGAACTTAATCCGAAGGCTGACTTTACAAACAGACCAGAATATCAGCTGGCGCAGAAAAATCAAACATTCCTGGACATGGATGTTAAGCGTTTGAAGTGGGGATATTTACCAACACTTTCCGCGTACGGCAGTTATCAATTCAATGCTCAGCGTAATGAATTTAATTTTGCCAACGACAAGAACGATCCCTCTAAACAATGGTTTAAAGTCTTTGTAGTGGGCGCAACACTGAACGTTAACATCTTTGACGGATTGCAGAGACATTATAAAATCCAACAGGCAAAAGTATCTTCTTTGAAGAATCAGAACAACATACGAATGATAGAACTAGCTGCTCAATTAGATATACAACAACTAGCAATCAATTATAATATCGTACTTCAAAATTATAAGAACCAAAAAAGAAATCTTGAGCTGGCAACACACGTTTATGAGTCGGCCAAAAAGAAATATGAGAGTGGTGTAGGAAGCAACTTAGAAGTCGTTTCTGCTCAAGCTCAGGTGATGGCGAGCCAGGCAAATTACTACAACGTTTTATACAATCTTGTAAGTAGCAAAACAGACTATCTAAAAGCAACAGGAACTTTAGTAAAATAAACCACGAGAATCAATACACATGAAATCCAAAATAACATCCAACACTATAAAATATAAAATTATGATCAAGAATTCTACATTAACACTGCTGCTTACCGTCTTTATGGTTGCTTGTGGTGGCGGCGCCGGTTCCGATAAAAAGGCGGAACTTGAGAAGCTTAAGAAACAAAAAACGGAACTTGAAACAAAGATTTCAGCCCTGGAAGAAGAAGTGGCCAAATCGGATACAAGTTCCAAAAAGGAAAAAGGTATCGAAGTAATTGCAAAGCCTTTAGTGCCGACTATTTTTAAAGCATATATTGAAGTCCAGGGACGTGTGGACGCGGATGAAAACGTGTCGATTACTACAGAAGCTCCTGGTACTATTAATAAGATTTTGGTTAAAGTCGGTGAACATGTATCTAAAGGACAAGTTCTGGCCGAAACGGATGTTCGCCCGCTTCAGCAACAACTTGCAACGATGCAGGCTAGCATGACTCTTGTAAGCCAAATGTATGAAAAGCAAAAAAGTCTCTGGGATCAGAAAATAGGCACGGAGGTTCAGTATCTGCAAATGAAGACAGCGAAAGAGGCATTAGAGACTTCAATCGTGGGATTAAACGAACAAATTCGCATGAGCAAAATTATTTCTCCAATCGATGGTACTGTTGACCTCGTAAATCTTAAAGTTGGTCAGGCAGTTTCTCCGGGTATGGGTGTAATTAACGTTGTAAACTTCAGCAATCTGAAAGTAAAGGCAGATGTGGCCGAAGGATACGCTTCACGCATCCACAATGGCGACGAAGTAATCGTTGTGTTCCCGGACATGCAAGATACGGTTCAGTCAAAAATCCATTACGCTTCGCGCGCTATCAATCCACTTACCCGTACGTTCGCAGTTGAGGCTTCCCTCGACAATAAAAAGGAGTACCACCCTAATACAGTGGTTAAACTCAGGATTAATGACTACAAATCTGCTAAACCTGTGATTGTTGTGCCGGTTAAATACATCCAAAAAGGTGAAGAGGGAAGTTATGTGATGGTGGACGAAAAAGGTAAGGCCGCAATGAAGGCTGTAACTCTTGGTCGCGAATACAACGGAAACGCAGAGATTTTAAGCGGTTTAAACGAAGGAGATCTGATCATCACTGAAGGATATGACCTTGTGAACGAAGGCAGCATCATTACTTCTGTAAAGAAATAATTTACAACGGACTAGTTTGTAAACATAAAACGAAAGACTATGTTAGATAAAATAAAAGAATTTAAACCCTCGAGCTGGGCGATAGACAATAAAATGACTATCTACCTGCTTACAATCTTTATAACTCTTGCGGGGATCATGGCATACAACTCCTTGCCAAAGGAGAACTTCCCCGACATTACGGTTCCAACTATTTATGTGAACACCATTAACTGGGGGAACTCGCCTACAAACATCGAGAACACCATTACTAAGCCAATTGAAAAACGCTTGAAAGGTGTATCTGGTATTAAGAAATTTAACAGTACTTCTCTTCAGGACGTTTCTGTAATCATTGTTGAGTTCAGGACAGATGTAAAAGTTGAGGTGGCCAAGCAGCGCGTAAAAGACGCGGTTGACGAAGCCCGTGCAGATATGCCCGCCACTCTTACCAAAGAACCAATGATCAAGGAAATCGCTTTCTCCGAGATTCCAATCATGTATATCAACCTTGCAGGTAACTACGACATGAAAACCATGAAGAAGTATGCTGAAGATATGCAGGATGAATTTGAAGGTTTGAAAGAGATAAACGAAGTGAAAATCGTTGGTGCTCTCGATCGTGAAATTCAGGTGAACATTGATGCTTATAAAATGCAGGCTGCCCAGCTTACTTTTTATGACATTGCAAATGCAATCCGTTCCGAGAACCTTTCTATTACTGGGGGTAACGTTCCTTTGGAAGGCATGAAGCCAACAATCAGTATCAAAGGAGAGTTCAAAGACCCTAAGGAGATTGAAAATATTACAGTTTCTTCCGCTACTGGTGCAAAATTATATTTAAGAGATATTGCAGAAGTAAAAGACGGATTTAAAGAAAAAGAAAGTTATTCAAGCTCTAAAGGAAAAAATGTAATTACTCTTAATGTTATTAAACGTTCTGGTGAAAACTTAATTGACGCAGCCGACAATATCCAGAAGAAGATTGCTGAATTGAAAAAGAGTAAACTTCCTGCGGGTCTCGAGGTAACGGTAAGCGGCGACCAGAGTGCAAGAACAAGGGTAACGTTGCATGACCTGATCAATACAATTATTATTGGTTTCGTACTCGTAACGGTGGTACTGATGTTCTTTATGGGAGTTACGAATGCATTGTTCGTGGCGCTTTCTGTGCCTCTTTCCATGTTTATCGCCTTTCTTATTATGCCGAGTATTGGATTCTCGTTCAATATGATTGTGCTCTTCGCCTTCCTACTCGCATTGGGTATTGTGGTAGATGATGCGATTGTGGTGATTGAAAACACACATCGTCTCTTCGACAATGGAAAACGTGATATTAAAACGGCGGCTAAGATGGCAGCGGGTGAAGTGTTTATGCCAGTACTTACAGGTACCATTACAACACTGGCGCCATTCATACCTCTGGCATTCTGGACTGGTATTATTGGAAAATTCATGTACTTCCTGCCGATCACACTGATCATTTCCTTGCTAGCGTCCCTGTTTGTGGCATATATCATCAACCCGGTATTCGCGGTTGATTTTATGAAGTCGCACGAAGAAGAGCATAGCAACTATGGCAAAATCAACAAAAAAGCGCGCATGCAGCTGATTCTCTATGCTGTAGTAGCTCTTATCGCTTATATGGGAGGAAACATTGGTGTTGGAAACTTCATCGTGTTTTTAGCTCTCTTCCTGGTATTACACCGTTTGTGGCTATACAAAGCTATCGAAGCATGGCAGTTCAGAATCTGGCCTTCTTTCGTAAGAGGTTATACCAATGTGTTACAATGGTGTCTCCGCAAGCCATGGAGGCCTCTTGTTGCCGTGCTCGGGTTATTTGTTTTCGCTTTAATTTTCTTCGTTGCACGCGGACCAAAAGTTGTGTTTTTCCCACAAGGTGATCCAAACAACGTTTACGTATACGTAAAATTACCCGAAGGAACTGACCCAGCAATTACAAATTCCGTAATGCGTAAAGTTGAAGCAAAAGTTTACACCGTTATTGACCAGAATGATCCTGTGATTGAATCTATGATCTCCAATGTAACGATTGGTGTAACAGATCCACGCGATGGCGATCAAAACTCTTATCCGAACAAGGGAAAGATTGCGATCAATTTCGTGGATTTTGAAAAACGTCATGGAAAATCAACGGGTGATTATCTCGCTAAACTTCAAGGTCTTGATTGGGATCTTCCGGGTGTAGAGATCACTGTAAACAAAGAACAAAATGGTCCACCACAGGCAAAACCAATTACAGTAGAGATTATCGGGGACGATTTCACCAAATTGAGAAAAACAGCGGAAGACGTTCAGAAATTTATTGCGAAGGCAAAAATTGAGGGAGTTGATCAGATAAAGTCTGATTTCGTGAGCAACAAACCGGAGATCGTTTTTGATATTGACCGTGAACGTGCTCAGCGCGAAGGAATCTCTACACAACAAGCCGCCCTGGAGATCAGGAGCGCTGTGTTCGGAAACGAAGCAACCAAGTTCAGAGATTCTGACGATGAGTACCCTGTTAACTTGCGTTACCAGTATGATCAGCGCACAGACATTGAAACCATCCGTAACATTAAAATCACTTACCGGGATATGAATATGGGCGGTCAGGTTCGTAGTGTGCCAATCTCTGCGATCAGTAACGTGCGTTACGATTATACTTACGCTGGTATCAAACGTAAAAACAACCAACGTATCATTACCTTATCGGGTGATGTGAAGGAAGGATTTAATCCAAACGAGGTTGCGGGTAAAGTAACCAAACTGGTAGAAGGATACCAGGCACCTGCCGGAGTTGTTGTGAAATTCGGTGGACAGGCAGAAGACCAGGCGGAAACCAGTGCATTCTTGGGAAGAGCTTTTGGTATTGCCATCATGTTAATGTTGATGGTTCTTGTTGGCCTGTTCAACTCGCTTGGTAAACCGCTCATCATTCTTTCCGAGATCCTGTTCAGTATCATCGGGGTATTGATTGGTGTGGCGCTCTTTAAAATGGATATGAGTATCATCATGACTGGTGTTGGTATTATCGCCCTTGGTGGGATCGTGGTGCGGAATGGTATTCTCCTCGTGGAGTTTGCGGAATTTGCCCGGGAAGGCGGCATGAGTCTGTATGAAGCAACCGTTGAAGCCGGTCGTACACGTATGACACCGGTTATTTTAACTGCTATTGCTGCGATCCTCGGTTTAATTCCTTTGGCAGTTGGTTTGAATATTGACTTTGCGACTTTATTCTCAGAACTTAATCCACACATCTTCTTTGGAGGTGACAGCGTAGTATTCTGGGGACCTTTAAGCTGGACGATGATTTTTGGATTGATATTTGCAACGGCGCTTACATTGTTGCTGATTCCATCTATGTACCTGATCACAGAACGTTTAAAACGCAAGTCAATTATTATTCTTAACCACTTCGACTTGCCAAAGGCAGCAATGTACATTCCTTTCCTGATTCTTATTCTTCGCCTGATCCTCGCAATCAGGGGTAAAAAGCTGGACTATGGAAATTTAGATTATTAATAACAATGAGCTCCTTCATGCCGAAGGAGCTCTTTTTTAAAAACCAAACATGAAATATTATTTAAGTATTACGATCCTGTTGATGCTGAGTGTTGCATCGAATACTTATGCCCAAAAGAAGCCTGCCGGAGGCGGACAAAAAAAAGCAGTAGTCTCTGAAAGCAAGTACTTTAATTTTCAGAGCGATCCCCTATTGAACGCGCATCTGTTCCTTTATAACAAGGCAATGACCTGCAAATTCAAAAAAACACCTAACGATTCTCTTGTTTTTGTTTCTTTTAAAGATAAAGCAAAAGGTATTAATGTAAGAGAACTTTCCGTTCTTAATTCAGTACTGGCATTCTATCGCGATTCACTATTAAGTAAAGATCTTTTATTTGATAGCATTATGCGTGATTTTTCAGACAAGCTTGTGAGCGGAAATAATGCCATGATTAAGTATCAGGTTAAAATGTTGGAAGCAGTGAGTACTTTTGCTCCGTATTTTACAAAATTATTCTGGGCTGAAATTGAGTCTGCAAACAAGGCCTGGTTGAAATCTAACCTTCCACAGATTGTAAGTTTAGAAAATCAGATTGTTCCTGAGCTTGAAAAAATTTACCAAACTAAACTTCCTGAAGGAAAAATCAGAGTAGATCTTGTGGATTATGCAACCTGGGCAGGTGCATACAGCTTTAATGATAAGTTCTGTCATGTAGTATTTTCCACTTCTCACCGCTCTAACCAGGGAGAACTGGCGCCTGAAGTTATTTTTCACGAGGCTTCCCACTTCATGGTGGATAAGCTTAGTGAGATGATAGCTAAGGAAGCTAAAGGAAAAGATATCAAAACCAGCATTAATCTGTGGCATAACATGATTTTTTATACAGCAGGTTATGTGATGGAAAAAGAACTTGCGAAAGCAGGGAAAAAATTTGTCCCTTTCTATGAGCAAATGAAATTTGCAGACAAATTTTCTGATTTTAAATACAGTGTTGAAGCTTGTAAACAATTCTGGGACCCATATTGTGAAGGAAAGTTGGGCATGGAAGAAGCGGTAAAACAAATTGTTTCCTACATGCTTCAGAAAAAATAGAATCTGTCAGACAGAAGGGCGCGCGGGAAATAATTGATAACGTTGAGATTGTGTGTTTATCTTTTATATTACGCGCCCCTTTATTTGTAATCTAATCTTTTAAGAGTTTAACAATCTTCACAGATTCAGTATCGTAGGAAGTTATTTGCAGTAAGTAAATTCCTTTTGCAATTTCGGGAACAATTATTTTCAATTCTCTGCGATTGTACACCTGATGTTCGGAAATTAATTGTCCAAGCGCGTTATAAAGTGCAACATTTCCACTAAACGCATCGCCAAAATTTATAACAAATTCAGAGTTAAATGGATTTGGAAAAATTCGTGTGTCCTTAGATTCTGGTGCATCTTTTAGTCCGGTACAATCTTCTACTGTAACAGTGAATTGAAGTTGGGAAACACAGCCGAATTTCATTCCAACCAGAGTGTAGATGCTGGAGGAGCTTGGGGTGACGCTAATGCTTGCTGTGATCAAATTTAGTGGCATCCACGTATAACTCGATGCACCCATTCCTTGCAATAAAGCGGTTTCACCCTCGCAAAAGAAATCCTTAATCCCTTCAACCGAAATGACGGGTGGAGGAATAGTATTTATTGAAATTGTTTTTTGAGAACTGCAACCATTTGTGCCGGTTCCTGTAACGCTATAAATGGTACTGGCTGTCGGCGTAACAACTATAGGACTTCCAATTAAGTTACCAGGCTGCCAGGTATAGGTAATTCCGCCAAATGCAGTTAACGGCAATGTGGCACCCTCGCACGCGGTCATCGGCACTGGTGCGATGTTTACTAACGGAGGAGGTAAGGCTCCTAAGTTGAATTGTAGATAAGAGACACAACCGCCCTGTTCCCCGATAATCATGTCAGTGTAAATAGGGCCCGGAACTATGAGAAGGCTGGGCCCTGCGGTGCCCGACAAACTCCAGGTATAATTGGTTGCTCCCATCGCGGTAAGTGTAGTTGTTCGACCCTCACAAATAACAGAAGGATTGGTACTATAGGTGATCGTTGGATTAGGAGCTACATTTATAGCGACAGTCTTTGTGGAAGAACATCCATTCGAGTCAAAGGTCGTTGCGGTATAGATAGTATTTCCCTGAGGTATTACCGTTATAGCCTGATTATTTATGTTACCCGGATTCCAGATGTAGGCTGTCCCGTTTGTAGAGGCCATAGTCAGAGTAGCGCTTTGCCCGGAACAAACATTCGTAGGCGAAGCAGATGCGGATAAAATGGGAACCGGACTCCAGGCTACCGAGACTGGCAGCATCGCCGTGCATGATCCTATTGCACCATAAACATAATAAGTTGTGTTGTTTGTTGGTGTTACGCTAATGCTATAGTTAGCAACCGCACCCGGGGACCATAAGTAGTTCAATGCGCCGCTGGCGATGAGAGTGCTTGATTGACCGGCGCAGACAAGCGTAGGATTTGCAGAGGCAGTTAAGGTGGGACTTTGAGAAACATTTATATTTAGGGTTTCAGTTGTCTTGCATCCAGTGGCGTTTATCGTTCCGCTTAAAGAAATAAGAGTGCTTGTGTTTCCGGCGGTAATATTTATGGAAGAGTTATTGGTTCCTGAGGGACTCCAGGAATATATGTCTGCTCCGTTACCTGTTAGTGTTAATGAGGTTCCGGAACACATACTACCACTCAGTGCTCCTGAAATGGAAATCGTCGGACTTGGAAATACATTTACTACAGTAGTTGCTGTTGACCAACAAAGACCGTTGTTACCGGAAACGGTGTAGATGGTTGTGCCGGATAGTGCAGGAGTGATCACAATACTCTGACCATTTATGTTTCCAGGATTCCAGGTAGTAAAGGCTGTCGATCCGCTTGCTGTTAAGGTTAAGCTCTCGCCTGGACAAACACTGTAAGATAATGCACCAGGAATCATAGTTGGCGACGGGGTTACAAAAACGCTCTGGGTTGCCGTAGATTGGCATCCCAGGGGATTTGCTCCGGTTACTGTGAATACTGTATTGGATTGAACTAGTACACTGGTTAAATTATTTAAGTTGCCCGGCATCCAGGTATAGGAACCGGCACCCGCGCCACTGGCGTTTAAATGGTAGCTCGCATTCGAACAGGCAGAACCTGTGGGAGCAACGGTAAGCACCGGCGGTGAACTGACAGTAAAATATATAGTACTGGTGCTACTGCAGAAACCATCAGACCCAGTAACTGTATAGACACCAGTGACTGTTGGAGTGAGTATGAGAGTTGAGCCATTTACAGTTCCTGGCAGGTTGGCTGTGTAGTTTAAAGTGGCACTTGTCAGAACAGTGCCATTGCCTGGAGTGCAAACGGTATTGAGCACGGTGGTTGAAAAAACAGGAAGTTGCAACACGGTAAGGGTCGCATTGACACTTGTTTTGCAACCAAACGTATTTTCACCCGTTACAGTATAGATAGTTGTACCCGCCGGATTTACAACTATTGAAGAGCCAGTTAAACTTCCCGGCATCCAGGTATAATTATTTGCTCCGCTTACAGTCATGTTTTGTGATGCGTTGATGCACATTGACGCGTTGCCGGCACTTAGATTTGGTGTCGGATTAACACTTACAGAGGTCACGGCTGTGCTAACACATGTGCCATCGGATGCACTTACCGTATATTGTGTGTTGGAACCTGGTGAAACCGCGACGGGATTAATTGTTCCCAGACCGTGACTCCAATTATAGGTTAAACCACTTGTGGCAGTAAGCGTAGCACTTTGGCCGCTACACAGGCTTGATGTTGAGCTGTTAATAGAAACAACTGGAAGCGGATTAACCGTAATCGTGAAATTGTTTGTGGATGAACAACCCGTTGTGTATTCACCTTTTACAGTATATGTAGTGGTAGAAGAAGGTGTAAAGGTCTGTGATCCTCCATATAAATTTCCAGGCGTCCACGTATAATTTGTAGCACCGGAAGCAGTTATAGTAGCAGTGGTTCCGTTACATATTGTAGCGCCCGGAACAGTAAGTGTTGGTAATGGATTTACAACGATTAATACTGTGTTTGTTGTAACACAGGTCCCGTCAAAGCCAGCAAGATTGTATATTGTTGTCACAGTGGGGTTGACCGGTGGAGGCATTGATCCGTTAGCCGTATATCCCGCTGCCGTCCAGGTATAGGTGGTTCCGCCGCCTGCAACAAGGTTTGAAGATTGTCCGTAACAAATTGTTGCGGGTGTTGCGATACCAAAGGCCTGGAACACTGTATAAACATGAACAGAAATTGTTTTGCTGTCGCTGCAATTTCCGTTAGTACCCACGATGGTATAATTTGTTGTGGATGTTGGACTCAGTGTTTGTGAGGAACCATTAAGATTTCCAGGAGTCCATGTATAACTGGCTGCACCCGAGGCATTGATTACCGCTGAGGCACCGGGACAGATGCTCGCATTTGCAGCAGAGATCGTTGGAGTGGTTGTTACATTAACTGTAGTGGTGATAGCCGAAGTACAGCTTCCAATGCTTCCGGTGATGGTATAAATGCTGGTGCTGAGAGGATTCAAATTCTGTGATCCGCCGGATAAATTTCCAGGCATCCATTGATAAGTGTTAGCGCCAGTTGCTGTAAGGAGCGTGGAAGTTCCGGAGCAGATAGATGCATCCGCCAC
>JAEUTM010000164.1 GCA_016788025.1 Bacteroidia bacterium | reverse complement strand
TTTTTTGTTTTGGGCAGAGGCAGAAAAATGCATTTTCAGTCCTCATCCTCACCTCTCAGTGCCTTCTCGTAGTCAGGGTGTTTTAGATATTTTTCGTGGTCGGGTTTTTCAGTAATTGTAAAAAACACCCGAAAATAGTTTTGTGGGGTCATGCTGTCGTAGTGGATAATGTTATACCTGGCTTGTACGGTTTGAAACAGATTTAAAAGAATCAAAGACGTGATTAAAAAGTACGCTAATTTTCGCATAGCAACTTTTTGCTCTTGGATTTTCGCTAAAAGCGCGGTAAATGTTATTGCGAGCAAAGGATATATATCAATTAATGCCCTTTGTCCGAATGATCCGCCATACCACCAGCACCACCACGAAAAGGCTACGTATAGATAGACCAGGGAAAATACAACAAGCGGAATAAGAAAGCGTTTTAAATTCTCTCGCAAAAAAAAGAACCCGGTCAGCGAAAAGATCATAATTGGGGTGTACACAAGCCAGCCTTTTCTAAAACCAAAAAGAGCTTCAGCAATATGGGGATTGTCAAAGTAAAAATGTTCGCCGACATACGAATTAAAAAAGAACCTTCCGGTAATGTACTTCCAATATAACATCTGCGGCGAGAAAACAACTGTAACTATAATTACTATCGTAGCCAAGTGGAATTTTTTGGAGAAATATAATTTTATTTTGACTCTGAAATCCTTGCCTGAGTTGACACCAAAGAGCAAAAAGAAAATAAAAATCAGAATGTTTATCGGCCGGATCAGAGTCAGCAATCCGCCTATGAGACCTATAAAAAATGCATATTTAAGGCTTGGATTTTCTTGCCATTTAATGGTATAGAATGTAAATGCAGCTATTAACGTGAAATCAACAATATGCGTCATTCCGGCCGTGACGGTCAGATAATAAAGCACGTTAGTGCCAAAGGTGAGACAAAACAGGCTCAAGCATGAAAGGCGTTCTGAAAAATGCATTCTTAAAATTTTCCATAGGAAAATGAGTCCAATTACATAATAAAACAAACTTGAAAAGAGAATGGCAATATGATAGGGTTCGGAAAAACCGTCGGCAGGATAATTAAATAATTTTGAATAAATATGAGCTAAGGTAAAAAAGGGAAGATAGGTGACAGACATTCCCATACTCATTTTTATAACCGGTTTGTTATCTGGGGTGAATTTTGGAGCATACAACTTCGATTCAATATGTTTGTTAATTGTATCTGACAAAAAAGACAGCGTAAGATCATGCTCATAAAAAAACGCTGGCAGATAGGAGTTGTAGTGCACTACATCTTGTATAATTACATCCCTGGACTTCCATCGTTCCAGGTTTAAATTCACCCAGGTAACCGCTACAATGGTTACAGCAATGGTCCATTTGATATTGATCTTTCCTAGCAGAGAAAGCATGCCCTTTTAAAAGTTAATATTAAGGAAAATGAGAAGGCGTGCTGTTGCCACCGTTTGTTTTTTTACGGAAGTTTTGAATAATTAAATACCTTTAATCCGTGAATTTGGTGCTTGACTTTGGCAATACCCGTATTAAAGCCGGCTTTTTTGAGGGTTCTCAACTGCTGGACGCCCCTGTTTTCCAGTCTGAAAAAGAATTGCTCGAAAACCTGGATTCCATCAAAAATATCTCCCATTGCCTTATTGGTTCTGTAACAAATGCCCATTCCAACACGTCTGAACTATTGGCAAAGAAATTCAATACGCAGGTGTTTAAGGCTGATACCCCCATACCTTTAGAGAATCTTTATAAAAGCACTCTTACCCTTGGCTCCGATCGTATCGCGGCCTCTGTAGGGGCCTGGTCTTTGCATCCCAATCAAAATGTCCTCACCATCGACGCAGGTACCTGCATTAAATATAATTTTGTAAATGCTTCCAACCAATACCTCGGGGGCGCAATTTCGCCCGGCATCCCTATGCGACTGAAGGCGATGAACCACTATACCGTTAAACTTCCGCTGGTAGAAACAGATAAAAATTATAATAAATTAACAGGTCAAAGCACCCAGGAATCCCTGCTGTCGGGTGCGCTAATTGGCGCTGTTTGCGAGGTGGAAGCCATGATTTCACGTTATGAAACAGAGCATGAAAACCTCGTGGTTTATATCACCGGAGGCGATGGCGACTACTTGTGCAAGCAAGTTAAAAATCGTTTCTTTGCCCACCCTACGCTACTATTGCAGGGTTTGAACACCATACTGAATTATAATCTTGAAAAATAAACTCTTTTTATATTGTATTGGTCTTTTATTTCCCATGATCTCAGCATCTCAGGGAAATATGTACAATCCTTATTCCCGTTACGGTATCGGCTTATTGTCTCAGAATACGCTTGCTCATAATACGGGCATGGGCGGCGCCAGTATAGCATTGAGATCCGATTCAACAATGCCAATTTTTATTAATACCGGGAATCCCGCATCCTATGCCTTTATAAGGATGAGCACCCTTGAACTGGGCGGCAGTTTTGTGTATTCAAAATTTAAATCCGGAAAATCAGCCCTTACTAAATGGAACTCCAATTTTTCTTATGGTGCCATTGGTTTGCCGATTCGTTCCAACGGTGGCTTGTGTTTCGGGCTTATGCCGCTTACTGAAGTTGGTTATGAGACCAGTGCCATAGTGAATCAACCAGGAATTGGTAATATAGAGTATCAATACGAAGGAATTGGTGGACTGAATAAACTTTTCGCAGGATACGGGATCCTGCCTTTTAAAAAACGTTTGAATAAATTCAGAAGCAAACAGCTTTATATTCCGGATTCAATGCGTGTTTTAACACATGGCCAATACATGCGGAAAGAACGCCTAAATAAACTGATAAACGACCTGTCTGTTGGTTTTAATGTGAACTATATTTTTGGTTCGGTTATTAATACCTCACGCGTAATACTTCCAAACAGTCTTTTATACACCAATACCTTTCGCGAACGAACGCTTAACGTGGCGGGCGTAACCGGTAATTTTGGGTTGCAGACAGCCTTTACGGTGGATAGCATAAAAAATCACAAAGAGCGTAGGCTCCAGTACAAAATGCTGGAAAAACGTCTCGCGAACAATGAGCTTAGCAAAGAAGAATACGGACGCAAAAAGGATAGTCTTGGAAATCAACCCTTAAACCGCCGTGTATTTAGAGATAAGGTGAAGTTTACCTTTGGTTATTTTATGAATATAAATAACGAAATGAACGCCAAGTACAATAATTCCGTTTTAAATTATCAGCTCACAAGCGCAGGACAGGAGATTGTGAGGGATACGGTTTTGTACATTACGGACCGTAAAACAAAAATGGCTCTCCCGTTGGAACAAGGGTTTGGCATTGGTTTGAAAAAAGGAGAAAAAATAAACCTGGTTGCGGATTTTGCTCTTACCAACTGGCAGAATTTTAAAACGTTTAATGAGGTAAATAA
>JAEUTM010000278.1 GCA_016788025.1 Bacteroidia bacterium | reverse complement strand
AATAATAACCTTTTTCAGACAGGTACATGTTTCCAGCATGCCATAGTCCCACAAAAAAAGAAATAATTCCGGTTAATAATGCTACCCAGGATGCACCTACGAAAGCATTGGAGGGTTTTTGAGTCATAATTTGTTTTTTAATCATGAGTCAAAAGTATAATGAGCATTCAGGCTCATTTTTGATCCAGATCAAAAAATCCGGTCTTAAGAAATTTTCACAAGTCTGCTCTGATCCTGCTTAATGTTTCCTGTGTCATGCCAAGGTAGGAAGCTATAGTACCTAGTGGTGCGCGTTTTAATAACTCTGGCCGGGTTTTAAATAAAACATCATAACGTTCTTTAGCCGATTTAAATTGTAATGAGATCATGCGCTCTTCCAGGCGAGAATAATAATCCTCCAGAATTAGCCTTCCTGCGCGTTCGGTTTCAGGAAACAAACTATACACCTTATGGAGCGTAGAATAACTTATCGCTTCCACTTCACACTTCTCCAAACACTCAATCGTTTCATAAGAACTTGTTCTTGCAATAAAACTGTAATACGATGTACAGAAATGCTCTTCCGTGGCCAACCAATTGCTTACTTCTTTATTATCCAGAATGTAATAACCCCGCATTAGTCCCTGGTTAATGAAATAAAGGTAGTTGCAGGTCTTACCGTTCCGTAGCACTTCCTCTCCTCTTTTAAAACCAAAGGTTTCGGTGTGCTTTTTCAGATAATCCAGGGCCTCTGGTGTAAGTTGTGTAAGTTCTCCTATCTTAACAATAAGACTCATCTCTAAAGTATTTTGTTTGGAATAACTTTTTTTATCATGGCATTGGCCCGTTTTTTCACTCCGGCTTTTTCGTCGGGATTAGAGTCCAAAGTCGTTTCCCAGGAATTTTCAGGTAGGAATTCACTATCCATTTCCAATTCAACTCCCCTACTCACTTTCGCGGAGCAGATCACTGTTATACATTCTGTATTCAAATTGGAGCTGCGTGGATCAAGGTTAAATGTACCAATCACTGTTATGTTACCATCCACTACCATGGATTTTGCATGCAATCCAAACACAGGCGCATAATTTAATTTCTGCTGCAATGCACCGGTCATGATTTCATAACGTTTTTTTGCATCTGGTCTCATTTCAAAAATCCTGACACCAGTTTTGAGCAAGGCCTCTCTGCTCTTTTGATAACCACTGAATGCTTCTGTATTATCTGTAGAACAAAGACTATTGGTGAGAATTCTCACTTTCACCCCTCTCTTTACTGCATCTGCAAATAATTTCCGGCTTTGCTCCGTCGTAATTAAATAGGGCGACTGAATATCAATACAACGTTTGGCATGCATAATTATATTAACCAGCGTGTCAGTTGTTATTCCACCGCCTCCGAGGCCCTCAGATCCATCATTTTTACCAGGTTTGTCAGACACAAAACAAATACTATCTGTCCACACAACTTTACCGGAATCACTGAGCGCTTTAAAGAGTTTTGGAATCATGCTGATCTTTTCTCTCACCTGCGGCCAGAAATTTTCAGGGTTACAGGCATAGGCATGAAGCCTGTCGAAACGACTGGAATCACTGTATGTTACACCCTCTTCTTTCACAAGTTTTGTAACATCAACACTGAGAGAATCATTCCAGAATTCCTCAAAAGAACGATTAACATCCTTGCAAAGCTTCCCTAATAATAAAACGTCCCTGTCCCTGAAATTGTATTCATGATCGTAATCAAAATATTCATCGGCAATATTTCTTCCGCCCGTGATCACTACTTTACCATCAATTGTAAATGTTTTATTGTGCATGCGCTGGTTTGCACCGCGAAAATCCGTAGCAAGCTTTTTTACTTTTTGAACAAAATTTTTCCCCAGATTTGTTCCTGGATTATAAATTTTAATATCGATGTTCTCATGCGAGTCCAGCATCAGAATTTCATGCACTCCCGCCTCCACCATAATATCATCCACCAGTATTCTTACTTTAACACCTCTGTCTGCCGCTCGTACAATATAATCACAGGCTATTAACCCAACATTATCTGTGGCAAAAATAAAATACTGGATATCGAGACTTTTTTCGGCATATTCGCTTAACCAGGCCCTCGCCGTCATAGCAGCGTCGCCATCTTCGAGCACATATACACCCGTTTGTTTATCCATCAGCTTCTCAAAAGGTTCCAGTTCTTTGCTAAGACTCATAGAATCATTGCGATGAATTTTATCACAGAAATCTGATTTTTGTTCCGGCACAAGCTCGTTCTCACTACCACAGGAAATTATGAATGTGCTTAAAAATATTAGTGCGCAAAGTCTCAGGGGCATTTTCATGTTTTAAATGTAATAAATGTTTACAAGCTCTTCGGAAGGATTCTCCTTGTTTGAAATAATTAAACGTACTGCATCTTTACCTGTTCAATGAAATTTATACCTTTGGAACACGCACGACTCGCTTTGACGCTTGTTTTTTTATGTGATCTCCCGACAGGGAATAAATTGTTTTTATTATGATGAATCGATTAAGTGTCATTGCACTCATGTCTTTTTTTGCCCTTCTTACTCAAGCACAGGAAGAAGGGGGTGTTTTATTGTCCACAAATGGTAATCAGCCGGGGTATATACTATTTGCACCGCTCCAATCTAAAATAACGTACCTCATCGACAAAGAAGGTCACCCGGTTCATTCCTGGCGCAGCAAATGGCTTCCGGCACAGTCCGCATATCTCCTTCCTGATGGAAACCTTTTAAGAACAGGAATCGACACCGGAAACAAATATTTTCCCCGGAGTGGAGGCTGGATAGAAAAAATAGACACCCAGGACAGAGTGGTCTGGTCTTATCTTATTTCCAATAAAAATCAACGCAGGCATCACGACGTTTTTCCAATGGCTAATGGAAACATTCTTGTCCTGGTTTGGGAACGGAAAACCGCAGAGCAGGCCCGCAAAGCCGGGCGCGATCCCGCTGCGCTTGACAATGACATTTGGACAGAAAAAATTATCGAAATAAAACCCGAAGGAACCAATAGCGCCAAAATTGTCTGGCAATGGAACGCCTGGGATCATTTGGTACAGGATTTTGATAAGCATAAAAAAAATTACGGCGTAATATCGCAGTCCCCGCAACTTTTTAATATCAATTTCCAGGCTACAAAAGATCCTGACTGGCTACATTTTAATGCCATTTCATATAATGCGCAGTTAGACCAGATAATTGTGAACAGCAGAAATTTTTGTGAGTTTTATGTCATAGACCATAGCACAAGCACTGAGGAAGCTGGGTCTCACAAAGGGGGAAAATACGGGCATGGTGGCGACATTTTATACCGTTGGGGTAATCCAAAAGCTTATAACAGGGGAACAGAAAATGATCAGAAATTTTTCAGCCAGCATAATGCACACTGGATAGAAAGCAATGACAAAAATCCGGGGAAAATAATGGTCTTTAATAACGGGTTAAGAAGACCGGAGGGAGAATATTCCAGCAT
>JAEUTM010000247.1 GCA_016788025.1 Bacteroidia bacterium | reverse complement strand
TAAAAAACATAACAATGCTTCAGATCATATTAAAGCAAGCTGGAATTATGATGGAAAAGAAATCTCAGCACTTGGAACCTTTACTTTTGATTTTGTGAATGCCGGCGCCTATGTTTTTACAGGGCATTTTATTGACACGCTAACATCCTGTGTAAATATTGGCAACTTCATCGTTAACGCATTTCCTAATCCAAAGGCAGATTTCGGTTATGAACCGCTAAATCCGGTTGAAGAAACTGAAATTGTTTTCTCTAATAATTCTCAGGGAGAGGCACTTGAGAAGTTTAGCTGGCATTTCGTAGACAATGAAGGATTTACTTCGGACCAAAAGAATACATCACACGCCTTTCCTTTGCCGGGAGAATATCCGGTGGTGCTTGTTGTGAGCGACGCAAACAATTGTACAGATAGTGTTATTAAAATTATTAAAGTCGAGGAAGATTTTAGTTTTTATGTTCCAAATGCTTTTACGCCAAATGATGACGATCTTAATGAAATGTTTATGCCGGTTACAAGAGGTGTAACATCATGTGATATGCAAATCTTTAACCGTTGGGGACAAATGGTTTTCTCAACAACAGAATTAGGAAAAGGTTGGGACGGAACATTTCGCGGACAAATTGCCAAACAAGATTCCTATGTATGGCAAGCCAAAATCGTAACTAACAGAGGTGAAAAAAGATCTTATTCTGGTTCGGTAACATTACTCCGCATGGAATAATTATTTATCAAAGTATTTCTTCATGTGTGTGAAGTAAAAATCCTTCCAGCCTTTTTTATACTTATCACCTTCGCCATCTGGCAGATTTGTATGCGTAATGGTTAAAAGTGTATGATCGTCCTTAAACGTAAAAAAGAGTTCTATCAGCGAATCTTCATCTTCCGGAGAGAAATCCGTGGTACGCCACTTTTGAATAATTTTTTTGTAAGGAAAGATCTCCACGTTGGTCCCAGTGATATAGCCGTCCCATGCTGAGAAACTTCCACCTTCGTTAGGACTGGTTTTTGCTGCACGCCCCCCTGTAAATTCTGAATGTACTTTGTCGTTGAGCCAACCAGTGAAGGCGTCCTTGGCAGAACAATGTAGTTTTACCGATACTTTAAATTTGTCCACTTCTTATTATGCTTGTTTTTTATTCCCAATAGATCCGGGTATGTTTTGGTCTAAGAGTTCCACCACAGATTCTGCAATTTTGTTTGGGGAAAAACCGCATTCTTCATATAATTCTGGTTGCTCGCCGTGCTCAATATAACGGTCAGGAATTCCAAGGCGTGTTACCCGTGCCTGGTAACCATTATCGCCCATAAATTCAAGCACAGCGCTACCCATGCCTCCCATTATACAGCCATCTTCAACCGTAATTACTTTATCAAATTTTGAAAATACGTCGTGTAATATTTTTTCATCGATCGGCTTCACAAAACGCATGTCGTAATGCGCCGGATCAATATTTTGTTCCTTAAGAATTTCTATTGCTTTTGTAACAAGGTTTCCGGGATGTCCAATAGAAAGAATGGCAACTCTGCTGCCGTCTTTAATTTTTCTTCCTGTACCCACTTCAATTTTCTGGAAAGGTGTTTTCCAGTTTACCATCATTCCATTTCCTCTTGGATAACGAATGCTGAACGGACCTCTTATCTCATCTAATTGAGCCGTATACATAAGGTTTCTCAATTCTTCCTCATTCATCGGGGCACTCACAATCATATTCGGAATGCAGCGGAAATAAGCAAGATCATAAGCGCCATGATGTGTTGGTCCATCCGCACCTGCAAGGCCACCGCGATCAAGGCAGAACACCACTTTGAGATTTTGCAAAGCCACATCATGCAAAACCTGGTCGTAAGCTCTTTGCATAAACGATGAATAGATGTTGCAAAAAGGAACCAGTCCTTGTGTAGCAAGGCCCGCACTAAACGTTACTGCGTGTTGCTCGGCAATACCAACGTCAAAAGCTCTGTCAGGCATGGCCTTCATCATAATATTCAGAGAACAACCCGATGGCATGGCAGGGGTGATGCCCATGATCTTTTCATTCTTCTCAGCCAGCTCTACAATGCTATGACCAAAAACATCCTGGTATTTTGGAGGCTGTGGCGTCTTCGGAACTACCTTTATAATTTCACCAGTCTCCTTATTGAAGAGACCCGGCGAATGCCAGATCGTTTCATTGCCTTCCTCACTGAATTTATAGCCTTTGCCTTTTTTTGTAAGAACATGCAGGAGTTTCGGGCCCGGAATATCTTTAAGATCAGCAAGTACTTTTGACAAACGTACCACATCGTGACCGTCAATCGGGCCAAAGTAGCGGAACTTTAAAGATTCAAATAAATTACTTTGTTTTAATAAACTTGTTTTTACTGCGTTCTCCACCTTGCTCGCTATCTCCTGCGCATTCGGCCCAAACTTGCTTATTTTTCCAAGCAGTTCCCAGACCTTGTCTTTTGCCTTATTGTAAGTATGCGATGTGGTAATGTCAGTGAGATAATCTTTCAGTGCACCAACATTGGGATCAATGCTCATGCAGTTATCATTCAGGATCACGAGTAAATTAGCACTTTCGCTTCCCGCATGGTTCAATCCTTCAAAAGCCAGACCCGCAGTCATGGCGCCGTCTCCAATTACAGCAATGTGATGTTTGTCTTTAAGATTTTTGTATTTGCTGGCAACTGCCATTCCCAAAGCTGCGGAAATAGAAGTGGAGGAGTGTCCAACTCCAAAAGTGTCATATTCACTTTCGCTTCTTTTTGGGAAGCCGCTAATGCCTTTGTAAACTCTGTTTGTATGAAAAACGTCTCGTCTTCCGGTAAGTATCTTATGCCCGTATGCCTGGTGTCCAACATCCCATACCAGTTGATCGTAGGGAGTATTAAAAATGTAATGTAAGGCTACCGTAAGTTCAATAACACCAAGGGAAGCACCAAAGTGACCGCCTTTTACAGATACCAGATCTATAATATACTGGCGTAGTTCAGCGCTCAACTGTTCCAGTTGATCTTCTCTGAGTTTTTTTAAGTCAGCCGGTGAATTGATTTTCGCGAGCAATTCGCCTGCAACGAAACCGGAACCTGATACTATTTCCATGTGCTACAAAGATAAAATTATTTAACGTACCGGACGGAACAATTAATACCCCAATACAGGGAGTTATGCACCACATTTTTGATTTATTAACGGCTGGCGGCCTGGCAGTCATCCTGAGCATTGGTGGTGAGCTCTCGTCCTGAGTATATAGAAGGATGTAGAACCTTGTTGAAGGGTTATTTCTTCAGGAGGTAACCCTTCTCAAGGATTACCGTTTCCTTGTCGCTCACCCCAAGGTCAAAACTCTCGTTTATCTCCTGGAAGCCATTTTTCTTCACAACGATAGAATATTTTCCTCCCTTCATGGTGAAAAAATACTCCCCGCTTTCGTTGGTGTTGGCTGTTGCAACCTGCACATCCTTATCATCCTTAATGATAATCTCCACGTCCTGAACGCCATATCCTTCGGCGCCATCACGTATGGTACCTTTCAAAATGCTCAAGCCATTGTTGTTCCTTTTCTTTCCGTCTGGTTCAAGAATAGAATAGTCTTTCAGATCAATTTTATATAAGTCGCTCTCTCCCAATCCTCCTTTACGATCACTGGAAATATAAGCGTATTTAGCATCGGCGCTCAGCGTAAGCTGACCTTCCTTCGACGTTGAGTTAATAGGATAACCTACGTTAACCGGAGTGCTCCATTTGCCCTTTTCGTATACGGTCCTGAAAATGTCATAACCTCCCATACTTTTAGGACCGTTGCTGCAGAAAAATAAAGTTTTGCCGTCAGGTGCAAGGAACATACCCGCTTCATCAAAAGCAGTATTAACCTCCGGACCAAGATTCACCGGGGTGCCCCAGTCTGTTTTGTTTAGTTTTTCAACCATCCAGATATCACTGCTGCCGTACCCTCCGGGGCGTTCGGAGGTAAAGAAGTACTGTTTTCCGTTTGCCGAAACGCAGGCGCCGCCTTCCCAGTAAGAGGAGTTGATTGGTTTGCCGAGCGACTCTGGCGCTTTCCATTTGTCTTTGTTTACTTTACTTACAAAAACACTACCCCCTCGTTTCGCACGGTCATTCATGTCATTGTAGTAAATAAAAATCTGTTTTCCATCGGGTGAAATGCTGGTACAGGCATCATGTGCTTTTGTGTTGATAGAACTGCTTACATTACCGGTCTTTCCAAAATTACGGGTAGCAGAATCCAGCCAGGCTATGTAAATGTTCTCAAAATACTTTCCGTCTCCCTCAATATCCGGCACATCATTGGTGCTTTCAGGTCTCCTGGTTGTAAAAACAAGTTTTCTTCCATCGGCAGTTATACAGGGATTTTTATCATCGTATTTACTGTTTACTTCCGGGCCAAGATTTACAATCTCAACCTGTAGCGGGTTAGCAACCATTGTTTTTGCGGTCTGGCATTGCGAACTATAGGTGTTGGCGTCCTCAATAGATTCCTTGTCTTCGGAAGGATTCTTTTTAAAGGTTTCGTATTCGGCAATGGCTTTGTCAAAATCATCTTCCATCTGGTAAACTCTGCCTAACAGCAAATGTGTTTCCGGGACAACATTCACATTGATTTCAACAGCTTTAAGCAAACTTTCTTTTGCATTTGGAATTTGTTTCAGGTTAAATTGGCAGAATGCAACATAATATTTTACAGAGGCATCCTGTGGATTATTTTTTTCTACCTCCCTAAATGTATTAAGAGCGCCAACGTAATCGCCGGCATACATTTTTTGTTTGCCCTTGAACATCTTGGTGGCGTCTCCCGCATTGGTAAATACATTGTCTTTTTTCTCTTTTTGCGCAAAAGCAAAAAGAGAAATAAACATTAAGAAATAGGTAAGTTTAGTCATGAGAACAATTTTATAAAAAACTAAAATACAGGTTATTTTTTTAAATGCGAGGGCTTTTGCAGCAAGTTTTATGAAAATCTTCCTCGGTTTAATCGTCAAACTAAAACAAGATTTTGCAAGAGGCTTATGGGATATGAAAAATTTTAGTTTAAATTTGGATAATTAAGCATTAAAAAACTATGAATAAAAAATACGTTTTATTATCACTGGGTTCCATGGTACTGTTTGCCACAGCCGTGTTTATGAGTTGTACCAAAGATGAAGGAAAAATACCACAGTCTAATTTAACCACCACCACTACAGGAGGCCCTTCACCTTGTGATACCATTACGTATACCAAACATATCAAAAAAATACTTGAGGACAGAGCCTGTATCGCTTGTCATAATGATCCGGTTGGAGGAGTGGGAGCTCCACCCTTAAATACTTATGGGGAAGTTTCCGATGTTGCTCAAAAAATTAAGAATACAGTATTCGATGCCAATCCAGAGTTGATGCCAAAGGGCGGAGATCCTTTACCTCAGGCCGAAAAAGATCTTATCACCTGCTGGTTAAATAACGGCAAAAAACAATAAGGAGTTAATTTTTCTTACGCATGCTTACAACTATGGGAACTCCATTAAAGTCGTAAGCTTCTCGTATTTTATTTTCCAGGAAACGCTTGTAAGCCTCGGTAACGTATTGGGGTAAATTACAGTAGAATATAAACAAAGCTTCTGTTTTAAGCTGGGTGATGTATTTTACTTTTACGTATTTCCCTTTAACAGCCTGGGGCGGTGTGTGTTCTATTACTGGTAACAAATAATCGTTTAACTGACGGGTAGGAATGTGTCGTGTTTTGTTCTGATACACCATCATGGCCACTTCAACAGCTTTCATGATCCTTTGTTTATCGTGCACAGAGATAAAAAGAATAGGAATGTCTTTAAAAGGTTTGATCCGTTCTCGTATTTTCTCCTCGTATTCTTTTGCAGTTTTTGTGTCCTTCTCAACCAAGTCCCATTTGTTTACTATGATGGCAACACCTTTCCTGTTTTTTTCAATTAAACTCAGGATACTCAGATCCTGAGCCTCCATGCCTTGCTGCGCGTCAATCATCAAAAGACAAACATCGCAGCTTTCAATGGCATTAATACTACGCATTACACTGTAAAACTCCAGGTCTTCATGTACCTTGGCCTTACGACGAATTCCAGCGGTATCCACCAGCCAGAAATCATGTCCGAATTTGGTGTAACGGGTATGGATGGTATCTCGGGTGGTACCTGCAATAGAGGTTACAATATTTCTTTCTTCGCCTAAAAGGGCATTCGTTAAAGATGATTTTCCAACATTTGGTCTTCCAACAATTGCTATGCGTGGTATCTTAACTTCTTCAGGAAGTCCTTCTTCTTCAGGCAGGATTTTTACAAGAGCATCCAGCATGTCGCCGGTACCGCTACCACTGATAGCAGAAATAGGGAAAACATTTCCAAAACCAAATTGATAAAAGTCGGCTGAATACGCTGCTTTTTCATGGTTGTCGGCTTTGTTTGCGACAATAATGGCTTGCTTTTTGCTTTTGCGGATCAGATTGGCAACTTCGGTATCAAAAGGAGTGATGCCTTCCGTCACGTCAACCACAAATATCAAGGCCTTACACTCATCAATGGCAATTTGAACCTGCTTGCGGATCTCTCCTTCAAAAATATCGTCGCTT
>JAEUTM010000232.1 GCA_016788025.1 Bacteroidia bacterium | reverse complement strand
ATAAAGCTTATGAATCAAAACCGCTAGCTGTTTCGCTGCAAAGATCTCTTTCATTTTTTCTTTAGCTTCCCCGGCAGGATATCCAAAAAAAGTTTTTCCGACAGGAACATTTTCAGCCACCCCACTTTGGGCCAAAATAGTTGCGCCATCACCAATGGTTAAACCGCTTGCAACACCGGCCTGACCCCATAAGGTAACCTTATTTCCTATAGTGCTTGCTCCTGCAATGCCCACCTGTGCGGCAAACAAACACATTTCTCCAATGATTACATCGTGACCGATATGTACCTGGTTATCCAATATGCTGCCTTTACCAATTTTTGTTGTAGCTGTAACTCCCCGGTCTATCGTACAATTGGCCCCTATAATCACGTTATCCTCTATAACTACGTTTCCGCAGCTGTATAAAGCCTCAAAACCCTCGGCTCTCTTTTTAAAATAAAAGGCATCGCTGCCAATACTTGTGTTAGCATGGATCGTTACATTGTTTCCAATAACACAATCATCGTAAACAATCACATTGGGATATAAAACACAATTATCGCCTATTACAGCCCGGTTGCCAATAACGCAGCCTGGCATAATGATGGTATTGATGCCAATTTTCGCGGTATCACTAAGACTTTTAGAAGGGTAGGTGGCTGGTTTGAAATGTTTGGCAAGTGTATTAAAGGCTGTAAACGGTTCGGCATGAATGATAAGCGCCTTGCCTTCAGGACAGTCAACTTTTTTATTAATGATGATGGTACTTGCCGCGCTGTTTAAAGCTTTATCATAATATTTTGGATGATCCACAAAAATACAGTCTCCTTTTTCGGCGCGATGGATTTCATTAAAACCGCTGACAATGTGTTTCTCATTGCCCACAAATTCAGAGCCAAGAATAGAGGCTATATCTTTTAGGGATGTAGGAGAGATCTGCATACATGGTTATTTACAGGTGCAGACTGTCGTCCGGACCGTGAAGCTCGTTGCCGCCCCCTCCATAACCCAGTCGTTTACCGGTTCTGAGCGCGGCACTGCTGGCTTTCTCCTGGATCTCATAAACGGTTACCTGGCGTACGCTGTCGTAAGGCGGGGTATACAAGTCAAATTTCACAGAATAAATAATCAGTTCGTTTACAATGTCAAGGATGTCTTCGCGCCTTATTGGCTGTTCGCTGAAGTTGTAGTATTTATAACCAAGCTGGGTTTTTGTCTCCAGGAAGAAGTGATTTTCGCGGTTAATGAAAATACGCGCGATCATGTAACCAAGGTCATTCAAACGATTGTATTTGAATGAATCGGCAAGAAAATTATACACGCTGATTATGCCGCAGAATGAATTTAATTCATCGTTACGGATGTAGCCAGTCTTATACATTGGATGCGAACGATCGAACTGAAACACGTTGGAGTGCATCTGGAAATCCAGAATATCGCCAGCTACCTTTAATTGCATGGATTGAAGACTGATGTCCTTAAAAAAGATATTGATGCGTTTGTCGGCTTTTCCAATTTCGTCCGACAACGACTCGGCTCTTTCTTTCAGTACTGTTTTAAGCTCGTTGAACACAGCGATGGTATTGGAATACACATCCTGTTTCATGACTGATTTTTTCGCCAGGAGGCTTAAAATTACTTCTTCCTGTTTTCTACTACGTTCGTTCATAGCATTATAAAATTAATAAGCCCTTGCGAATAGAACCCGCTGGCTGCTTGGTTTACCACTATAGATACACTTGCCGTTTTCGGCAGGATTGTTAAGAGGAATGCAACGAATGGTTGCTTTTGTTTCTTCTTTTATACGTTCTTCTGTTTCAGAAGTTCCATCCCAATGAGCCAGAACAAAGCCACTTTTTTCATCCAGAATTTTTTTGAACTCTTCGTAGGTTTCAGCTTTGTGAGTCATATTGCTCATGCGCTCTTTTGCTTTAGCAAAAAGATTCGTTTGAATTTCTTCCAATAAACGGGCTACGTAAGCCTCAACCTCGTCTATTTTAATCACTTCCTTGGTAAGTGTATCCCGGCGTGCTACCTCAATCGTCCCGTTCTCAATATCACGCTCTCCAAGTCCAATGCGAACCGGTATTCCTTTCAGTTCGTATTCGGCAAACTTCCAGCCCGGACGCTGAGTGTCACGATCATCGTATTTAACCGAAATATTTTTGTCCTGCAGTTTTTTCTTAATAGTATTTGCAACAGCACTTACCTTTTTAAGTCCTTCATCGCCTTTATATATAGGAACGATTACAACTTGTGTAGGAGCCAGTTTTGGAGGGATCACAAGGCCATTATTGTCACTATGACTCATAATTAATGCCCCCATTAAACGGGTACTAACACCCCAGCTTGTGGCCCAAACATAATCCAGTTTTCCTTCCTTGCTGGTAAACTTTACATCAAAGGCCTTCGCAAAATTTTGCCCCAGGAAATGAGAGGTTCCGGCCTGGAGCGCTTTCCCATCTTGCATTAAGGCTTCAATGCAATAGGTATCATCTGCACCCGCAAAACGTTCGTTTGCAGTTTTAACGCCTTTAATTACAGGAACAGCCATCCAGTTTTCGGCAAAGTCGGCATAAACCTCAAGCATTCTTTTTGTCTCCTCAACGGCCTCTTCTTTGCTGGCGTGAGCGGTATGCCCTTCCTGCCATAAAAATTCTGCAGTTCGTAAAAATAAACGTGTACGCATTTCCCATCTAACAACATTTGCCCACTGGTTCACAAGGATTGGAAGATCCCTGTAACTTTCAATCCAGCCTTTATAGGTATTCCAGATGATGGCTTCTGAAGTAGGTCTTACAACAAGTTCCTCTTCGAGTTTTGCTTCCGGATCAACAATCAGTTTGGCTTTATTATTCGGGTCGGTTTTTAAACGATAGTGAGTTACTACAGCACATTCCTTCGCAAATCCTTCCGCGTTTTTTTCTTCTGCTTCGAATAAACTTTTCGGAATAAAAAGAGGAAAATAGGCATTTACGTGACCGGTATCCTTAAACATCTTATCAAGAGCCTGCTGCATTTTTTCCCAGATAGCATATCCATGGGGTTTAATAACCATGCAACCTCTTACCGCGCTGTGATCGGCCAGATCAGCCTCCACCACAATATCATTGTACCATTTACTGTAATCCTGTTCTCTTGATGTAATAACCTTACTCATAAATTCGTTGGTCTGGAAAATCCCTAATCTGTATGGTTTTAGAATCTTCTAACGTCTATTTAATAATGTTTAAAAATGCAAAATCGCCACCTTTGTGGTGAGCAATTTTGTAAATTTACTCAAAATCTCCGCTTATTTAAATGATTAATAAAGTCCTGAGATGAAAAAGTTTTTAATATTCGCATCCCTTTCCGGGATATTGTTTAGTTCCTGCAAAACCTCGCAAGCGGGATATAGCACAGATGACGCTTATGTAAGCCCGGCCGAGGAAAAAAAGAAGGCTGAACTGGCAAGAGCTGAAGAAGCCAGAAAAGAAGCTGAAGAGCGTCAGCGCCGTGAAGAAGCTGTTGCTGCGCAAAAAGCAAAAGACGATGCTAATCCGTATTATAAAGATCCAACCTATAATTCGGATGACTATTACGATTACGAGTATTCGGCACGTTTAAACCGATTTTATAATCCGATTGGAGTTGGTTATTATGATGGTTATTACACAAATATGTACACTTATAACCAGATACCTTCTTATTATGGCACCAGTATCTATACAAATTATGGGTACAACAGTGGTTGGAATACCATGCCTTCAACTCAGTTTAATAATTGGAGTGTTGGGGTAAGTACCGGCTGGGGATACGGATGCAATAGTTATAACTCTATGAGTTATTATTCTGGTTATGGAAACTATGGATCATATTATAATTATCCTTACTATGGTTATTCAAATTACTGGGGATACGATCCTTACACGGCGGGTTATATGAATGGTTTTAATAATGGTCTTTATAGTGCGGCATATTATAATATATACGATCCTTACAGTGGTTATCAACAAACATATGCACCACGAACCAGTGGTGTTGGCACAAGCGCAGCGCATAATCGCCAGTCGGAATCTATAAGTGCAGATAATTCAAGGCGCACGTATGTGGAATCTGTTCAGCAACAGCAGGCAAATTCTCCGCGTTTCAGTTCAGCGTATCAAAATTCTGCACGTAGCGGTTATCAGCAAAACAATACATCTTCGCAACAGGGTGTATACCGGAACCGTGTGGAACAAAACCGCGTAGAGAGCGGACAACAGGGATCTGGGCAAAATGGAGCTTCCAACGGACGTGTTCGTTATCAGAATTCTGAAAGACAATACCAGAACCAGGATAACAATAACAGCAGGCAACAAAATCGCGGTACAAGTACCTGGGAGAATAACTCAGGCGGATCTAATAATTCCGGAAATTCTGGAGGCTCATCTAGTCCGAGGAATGGTGGAGGGGACAGTGGCGCCCGTAGAAGGTCACGTTAAAATCTGATCTATGTTTCGAAAATTAGGATTGTTTGTTTTTGGATGCCTTGTGTTAGGTTCCAAAGCTCAGAATGATGCGGATGCTATACGTTATTCTCAGACGGGAGTTGGCGGTTCTGCAAGGTTTGTTTCTATGGGTGGCGCCTTTGGTGCAATAGGTGCGGATCCTGGCGTAACTTCATTTAATCCTGCAGGTCTCGGAATCTACAGGAAAGGTGAATTGTCTTTTTCTTTTGGAGTCCAGTCTGCAGCTGATAATACCAGCATTTATAATAATTACAGCAGTACTGCTAATCGAGCTAACGTAAGGTTTAATAATTTTGGATTTGTTGCAACCATTACGCCGAAAGACGATCCAGACAGCCGGCATGTGATTGCTTTCACCATAAATCAACTTCAGAACTTCAATAATGCAACGCGATTCAGTGCTTATACCAATAATAGCTCTATTGCCAAAGACATGCTTATCCTGGCAAAGACCTATCAAACACCATTGCCGGATGTAACACTTAATTTGGATCCGTCTTATGAGGGAATGGCTTTTAATACATATTTGCTCGACACTACTTCTGACGGGGAGTTTTTCTCTAACCTGGATATTAAACGCTCTGTAAAACAAACCCGTGATATAATAACTACGGGTCGCACAAATGATATTAACTTCTCTTACGCATATTCATTTAAAGACAAATTCTATTTCGGAGCGAGTGTTGGCTTGCCACAGGTTAATTATACATCCAATACCAAACACTCTGAGTTTGACGATAAGGACAGTATGCGTATTATTACCACGTCAAATGGTTCATACGATACGTATCTTGAACCACCGCTGTTTTATACAAGCGACGGCGGATTTAAGAGTTTAACCTATGAAGAGTATTTTAAAACAACCGGCTCTGGTTTAAACCTAAAATTAGGTGGAATTTACAGGCTTAATGATGCTTTGCGTATTGGCGCTTATTATCATACTCCAACAATCTACTGGCTACAGGACAATTATTACAGTGATATGAGTGTTTCTTTTGATAACCGTAGTAATCCTTACACTATTACGGTGCCTGAAGAAGGCGGCTATTATAAATACAGGATCATGACACCGGCGCGGTATAGTGCCAATGTGGGGTTTGTAATTAATAAAAAGGCGCTTATTGGAGTGGACTATGAATTCGTTAACTATAAATCTGCACGACTTTCCAGCGATGAGCTTTCCGATTTTGAATTTTCAAATTCTCTCATAAAGTCGGTTTACTCAGGTGGGCATAATATCCGTGTGGGAGGCGAGGTGAACTTTCAGCCTTTTATGGTTAGATTGGGATATGCAATGACTGGCAGCCCTTACGGCGACGTGTTCAGTGGTCAGATGGTGCGGAATACGGTGAGCGCCGGACTTGGGTATAGAAGCAAAGGCGGTTTTTACCTGGACCTTTCTTTGTCCAGAACAATGACAGAGAACGATTATTATTTCTTTTCTGTACTCGACACAAAAGGAAATATAAAACAGAATGTATTTAACTGTGGACTAACCATGGGAATTAAGTTCTAGTAGGCAGTACTCAGGCGGCAGTTGGCAGTACGACTACTTCTAAACATTCAAGACTCATATCTAATATCTCGGCTTCCAAAAATTCCTTCTGAAATCTTCATTTAATTTCTAATTTTAGAGCTTTAATTGTAAAAATTATGGCTAAAAAGATTCTTGCAAACGACGGCATTGATGCTGTTGGAAAAGAAATGCTTGAAAAAGCAGGATTTACTGTGGTAACAGATAAAGTTGCCCAGGAAAACCTGGCTAACGAAATAAATGCAAAAGGGTATTTGGCGCTTACTGTGAGAAGTGCAACTAAAGTTCGGAAAGACATTATAGATGCTTGTCCGGGTTTAAAAGTAATTGCGCGTGGCGGCGTTGGAATGGATAACATTGATGTAGAGTA
Organism: Bacteroidia bacterium; assembly: GCA_016788025.1. Taxonomy (GTDB): domain Bacteria; phylum Bacteroidota; class Bacteroidia; order B-17B0; family Aurantibacillaceae; genus Aurantibacillus. The sequence continues at coordinate 1,900 of JAEUTM010000232.1, read as the reverse complement.
TGCGAAAGAGAAAGGAATCAACGTTATCAACACTCCGGCTGCCTCCAGTAATTCGGTTGCAGAATTAGTTTTTGCACATGCCTTCAGTGCTGTTAGATTTTTATACGACAGTAACCGCCAGATGCCTGACGGAGAAGGAAAATTTGATGAACTTAAAAAGAAATACGCCAAGGGAGTCGAATTAAGAGGTAAAACATTTGGTATTGTTGGTTTCGGAAGAATTGGTCAGGCTGTCGCAAAAATGGCTCTGGGCCTCGGAATGAAAGTTCTGGCTTTTGATCCTTTTGTAAGTGAAGCCACCATTATGATTGATATAGACGGATTGGACAAGCCTGTTCCGGTGAAATTGAATACCGTAGGGATGGAAAAGGTTTTGCAGAATTCGGATTTTATTACGTTTCATGTTCCGGGAGGGAAATTAATTACACGGCACGAAATCGCTTCTATGAAAAACGGGGTGATTTTGATCAACACAGCGCGCGGCGGAGTTATAAAGGAAGATGATCTCCTTGAAGCACTCAATTCCGGTAAAGTGGCTTGCGCAGGGCTCGATGTTTTTGAAAACGAACCAAAACCTTCGGTGGCAATACTCAATAATCCGAAAGTTTCCTTAACACCACATATCGGTGCAGCCACAAACGAAGCACAAGAAAGAATTGGAGTGGAGTTGGCGGAGAAGTTGATTGAAGCATTGAAATAGAACCAAGAAACAAGAACCAAGAAGCAAGATGCAGGACAGATAAGTCTTGATTCTTGGCTTTTGCTTCTTGAATCTCATAAATTTTTAGGAAAATGGCAACAGTCCTTCCTTTTAAAGCGATACGTCCTGCTAACGATAAAGTACATCTTGTCGCTTCCCGCAGCGTTGACGGTTACAATACTCCCGAACTTAAGGACAAGCTCGCGGGTAATCCTTATACTTTTCTACATGTTATTAATCCCGATTACGATGATGGCGTAAAAACGCGGCCCGGCTCAAAAGAGAGGCTGGCTAAGGTTAAACGCAGGTTTAAGTCATTTGTGGATGAAAAGGTTTTTATAAAGGACCAGAAACCTTCTTATTACGTTTATCGCCAGATAAAAAATGGAATTGAATTCATAGGAATCATCGCATGTACAAGCATCGATGATTATCTGAACGGAGTTATTAAGATCCACGAACAAACCATTACTCAACGCGAAGAAAAATTAAAAGAGTATCTCGATGTTTGTGAATTCAATGCCGAACCTGTGCTTTTCTGTTATCCGAACGATGGTCAGTTAGATAAATTTATTAAGGAAACTTCTGAAAGCAGGCCAGATAACGATTTTACAACTACTGATAAAGTCAGACATACCCTGTGGATTGTTGACGACGCAAAAAAAGTTGAAATGATCACAAATCGTTTTTCGGCGATGCCGGCTATTTATATTGCAGACGGTCATCACCGTTCCGCTTCTTCCTCGTTATTAGGTAAGATGAGGCGTGCCGAAATGAAGAACTATAGCGGGAAAGAACCATTCAATTATTATCTGGGTGTGTTTTTTTCGGAAACACAACTGAAAATATACGATTACAACAGGCTTGTAAAGGATATGAATGGCCTCAGTGTTTCCGAACTGATCAAAAAATTGAAAAGTAAATTCACGATTAAGGAAATAAACCAGGACTTTTTTAAACCTACAAAGAAACATGAAATAAGCATGTATGTTGCCGGTAAATGGTATTCTCTAGTTGCAAATGAAGGTACGTATAATAGCAAGGATCCTGTGGGGAGTCTCGACGCTTCCATTTTAACTGAACATATTCTTTCTCCTCTGTTTGATATTCATGATTTGAAAATTGACAAACGAATTGGTTTTGTTCCAGGAGTAAAAGGCGCGGAGGCTTTAAAGAAAAATGTGGACGAAGGGAAAGCCA
>JAEUTM010000154.1 GCA_016788025.1 Bacteroidia bacterium | reverse complement strand
AAAAATCCAATCCACGCCGACTTACAATTATGGATTGGCGCAATAGAGCGCATTTATAATAGTGGTATAAACCACATTGCTGCTATTCATCGCGGTTTTCACTTTTACGGAAAAACAAAATACCGGAACAAACCTATGTGGCAGGTACCCATTGAACTTCGCACCTTGTTCCCCGATCTTCCAATCATTTGTGACCCAAGCCACATTAGTGGTAACAGAGAGTTAATTGCACCAGTTGCTCAAAAAGCGCTTGACCTTGGAGTGAACGGTTTAATGATAGAGTCGCATGTGAATCCGGATGTAGCTTTAAGCGACGCGCAACAACAGCTAAAACCGGCTCAACTTAACGACCTGGTATCGAAATTGGTTATCCGTAAACAAAGCACTGATGATGTAGCAACGACCAACAAGCTTAGTGAGCTCAGAAAGATCATAGACGAAATCGATGATGAGTTATTGAATATTCTTCGCAAACGAACACAGATCATCGAACAAATTGGCAATTACAAAAAAGATCACAACATCACTATATTTCAGCTGGAACGGTGGCAGGAGATTTTACGCACACGCGGCCAATGGGCTGACAAGATTGGATTATCGAGACAGCACGTGGAAAAAATTTGCCAGTTGCTTCATGAAGAGAGCATAAGGATCCAGAACGGATTGATGAACAGCTAAAAACAAAAACACGTTACAATCTGAAATCTCTTCTGATGAGAAAAGAGACCCAGACTATAACGTGACCTTTTCGTGGCTCTTGGGAGCCGGCAGCATAAAGATAAATTTCATTACTGCCTAAATCAATTTTTTGACTCAGTTAAAATAGAGGCTCACTAATTCACGGTAAGCGATTCTAGTTGTTTTTCAGAAGTTTATAAGTGTTGCTAGCCTTGTCGTTCCTGACATTTAGCAAATAATATCCATCCGCCAGTGAACTTAAATCAAGCGAATGGCTGCCAGGCTCAAGTTTTTTAGTAAAAATAATTTTACCTGACAGATCAGACAAGATAAGTTCATTGATTTCACTCGCTTCTATAAATAATGTTCCGGAAGAAGGATTAGGAAATACACGTATTCCATTTTGAGACAGTAGCTCTTCCAAACCTGTATCCGTACAATCAATCACTTCAACAGTAATAACTGCGCTCGAGGTACAGGAACCAGGATTATTAATTCCAATCACGGTGTAAGTTGTGTTAATCGTTGGCGACACACTTGCGGTGGAGCTGTTGGCAATTCCGATCCAATTGTAGGAGTCTGCTCCGGAAGCGTAAAGTACACTTGATTCACCAATGCATATGCTGGTGTCTCCTGTTATCACTAACACTGGCAGTGGTGTCACATGAATAGGAACATAAACTGTGGAGTAACAACCAAAGCTATTTCCACCGGTAACATAGTAAGTAGTGTCCATCGTTGGAGTGCCTGAATACACTGGGTTTGGCGCTGTGCCATTCCAGGAATAAACGCCTGCTCCCTGCGCTAAAAGCGTTGTAGATTGTCCTTTACAAACCGTTGTGTTTCCTGAAATTTGAAGTGTAGGGCTTGGGTTTACCATAAAGGTACCCGTTGATTGAGCCACACAGGTTCCAATAGAATTTGAACAGACATAACTGTTTAGTCCAAGCGAGGCTAAAGAAGGAGTGATTAATCCATTTGGAGAAATAGCAGCGTTATTTGAAAATATACTAGTCGCAGGAAAAACTGTAGCCGTGTAAACAGGACCATTTTCGCAAAGAGCAGGGATATACACAAAGCTTGGTGGGATTGGATTACCAAAAGTGACATTAAACGTTTTTGTTTCAGGACAATTAATATTAGTTGGCGTAACAATTATGCTGTAGGTGACGGTAGAATTTGTTCCTGCAGCCAGTCCAGAAGGGCAGAATACCACTATCTCTGTTGAGGTATTACCCGCTGGCAAATACAAGTTGGGAGACCATGAGTAAGTGTAGGCAATGGATGGACCAGGAAGCGAAACAGTAATATTTGTAAAATTTGAAGGACATAAAGTGGTAGAACTAGCGGCGTTTAAAGTATAGTTTGTAGTATAGGAAGAAACGGAGAAGTTAAAGCTGTAGTAACACGAACCATCAAATGCAGTGGCATCGTAAGAGCCGCCAGCGCTGAGTCCTGTGGCTGTAAAAGAGAGCAAACTGCTGTTGTTAATTCCAGCTGAATATGTTGGCGTTGTGGAATTAGAATTAACGATGCTAAAAACATTGAAGCCTCCTGGTGATCCTGTGCCAGGGGTTAAAGAAAGTGTAATTGAACCGTTAGTGCTGTTTTGGCAGGCAATAGCACTATTGATTGCTCCAAAACCACCCCCCTGTATGGGTGAAAGAAGGTAGACTATTGAATCTTTGCAGCCCTGGGACGATACATAACTTAAACGATAAACCAGGGATGTTGTTGGACTACTGACAGTATAACTTGAAGTTGTGCCACCGAGAGATCCACTGATCGGAGATAGATTATTGTACCACTGATAATTTGTTCCCGTTGTTGGTGATAAAAGATAAGCCGGTTGTTGCGGGCAATATGAAGTAACTATGGTAGAAATAGTTGGTGCTTTTACCCCAATGGTTACATTAGAAATTGCTGAGCCGCAGGTAGCGTTGCCAATTGCGCTTATAGATGCAGTGTAAATACCAGGCGGGAGTCCCGATACTGTTGATAAGGTGCTGATGGGCGTGCCACTTGAATTTAACCAGAGATAATTATAACCAGATCCGCTACCATTGCCAATTATCGTTGCGGATCCACTGCTTCCCATTACGCAACTCGACGCGGAGCCAATGGCGGCGATGTTTACAGTTGTTGGAACTAAGGCCATCGTAGAGATAAATACACAGCCGTTTCCGTTTAATAAGTTCACAGTAAATACTGAGTTTGAGATGGCGTTGGTAGTTGTAAGAATTGGCAAAGTAGCCTGGCTTGATGACAAAGGTGGATGCGGATAAGGTGCAGTCCAGCTATAACTAACATAGCCCGCCGGCGCCTGCAATGTAGCATATCCGCTTCCGGCACAATAACTCACCCCACTGGCACCTGGATTAACCGTAAAGCCGGGAATGCCGGTTCCGATTTGTTGTGAGCCACAGATGGCATCGAAGAGAGTTACACCGTGATGCCCTCCAAATGAACAATCGGCAGCAATAACATCAATCGTAACGCAGCTGCCAATATACGGTGTGAGATCAATCATACGGGTTTGCCAGTTTGTCCAGAAAATATTACTTGTTGCGGTTAAAGTAGGCACCGCATTTCCGCATCCTGGCAAAAAACCCAGATCAATACTAGAGCAAAGAGATGATACAGTGCTCCCGCATGGCGTAACCAATACTTTAAAATAGGGTTGATCGCAACACTGGTGACCTGTGCCGCCGTCCTCCCAGTACCCTGCAAAAGCAAACTGGAATAAGTTGTTGGAACTTGTTACGGGGAAGGTCTGACTCATGCGGGTCATATCGTAATCACCACTGGTAAAATTGTTCAGTCTTGCCACGTTTGAACCGCCCAGGGGAGATTGGGGAACGTTACCTACATAAGGAAAGCTCATTATAGGTGTCGAAACAATTGCAAATGCGGTGCTACCGCTGTTCCAGTTTGTAGGACTACATTGACTATCAGCAACACGACTTAAAACGGTCCAGCCGCTAACCGCACTGCCTGCTGTATAATTGCCTGGTAACGTGGATTCAAAACCTTCGTTAATGCAGGGTGTAGTATTTATAGTCGAAAGTGCGCCGATGGGCTTTCCGGTTGATGCGGGATTGTTCGTCTGAAAAGTTGAAGGATAATATTTTTGAGTGATGAAACGACGTTTCATATTTGCGATATGACCCAGCAATTCAGTTGTGCCTAATCCCTTTGACAACAACATATTTTTTAAAGACATCTCATCGAAGCCAAGAAGCGAGTCGCCTGTAAACATAAAACTCGACTGGGCTCCGTAAATGTAAGCCGCATTGGCTATATAGTCTTTTTTTGAAGGGGGTAATGAACTATTCGAAAACGATTGTTGATTTTGGGCGTTTAAGAACAAACAGCACAGGGTCAATAATGGGAGGGTAAACAGTGTTTTCATTTGGGTAAAATTGATGAACTAAGATAGTTAAATAAACTACGTGTTTTACGCGACTTTATAATTGTCACGAATTCAATGATCCTTTAACAACCTTACATAATGGTTTTTAGTGTCGTTACTCAGCTTCACAACGTAATTTCCATTCGCATAATTTCTCAGATCAATAAGATAATTTCCAGTTACTTTTTCCTCCTGAAGCAACATTCTTCCCAGAGCATCGAAAACTGTGAGCTCGATGGTTTCCCCCGTCTCTACCAAAAATTGACCATTGCCTGGGTTGGGATAGATCCGGATGCTTGTTTCTAATAAATTTGTTAAGAGCCCTGTTGTTGAGCAATCTATTACCTTTACTGTGATTCCGGATGCTGATTGGCAGGAACCCGGATTATTTATACCTGTTACTACGTAGGTTGTAGATACTGAAGGTGAAACACTGATTGTCGGCGAATTTATATTTCCACTCCAATTGTACGAATCTGCCCCTATTGCATAAAGCAGGGTGGACTCGCCTTTACAAATTACACTGTCGCCTGTAAGGGAAAGGGTAGGTATCTGTGTCACGTATATTGGTACAATACTACCACTGTAGCATCCAAAACCGTTGGCGCCTGTTACAGAATAAGTCGCATTGTTTGTGGGACTCGAAACAAATACGGGGCTACCTGCAATTCCGTTCCAGGAATAGGTTCCTGCGCCTTGTGCGAGCAAAGTAGCAGATTGACCTTTGCAAATGCTTGTGTTTCCTGAAATCTGTAAAGTAGGCGAGGGTTTTACCAGGAATGTGCCGGTGGATTGAGCGACGCAGGAACCTACAGCAATCGCAGCAGAAAAATTATTTATACCCGGAATCGCCAGTGAAGGAGTGATAATGCCGGTAGAAGAAACTCCGGAATTGCCGGAGAAAAGGTCGGCCGAAGGTGTCGTAATAATCGTGTATGTGTTTTGGTTATCGCAAAGGTCAGGAACATTGGAAATACCAGGTGGGATCGGATTTGCAAACGTGACGTTAAACGTTTTTGTCTGAGGACAATTTATAAACGTTGGGGTAATGACTACACTGTAGGTGATGGTGGTTTGTGTTCCGGGACTCAACGAAGAGGTCATAATAAGAGCAGTGCTATGTGTATTTATTCCAGCCCAAAAGTTAAGGTAGGGCGTCCATAAAAAATTATACATGCCGGGGGCAGTAGGACCTAAATTAACACTAATGTTTAACGTACTATTTGAGCACAAGGTGTTTGATGTTGGCGCGCTTAAGGACGCGTTGAAATTGTAGGGTGTTACGGAAAAATTTAAGTTGTAATAACAAGCGCCGTCGAAACTGGTAGCTATATAATTGCCGTTCGAAGCCAAACCTGAAGCTGTAAAAATATATGAATTTCCATTGTTCGAGATGACTGAATAACTTGGTGTCAATGAATTAGAATTCACAATCGAAAAAGAATAAGTGCCGAATTGTGCGGCCCCACCAATGCTCATAGAAAGCGTTATCGTCCCGTTTGTACCGTTTGGGCATGCAATGGGATTAACGATAGAAGATAGACTTCCTGATTGTGTGGCATTTAAATAATATTGAATCGAGTCGCGACATCCTTGAGATGTAACACCTAAGGTTACTATACTCCCCGTAGCGGCGTTAGAAAGAGTATAACTAGAGTTTGTGCCTCCTAATGATGAACTAATCGCCGCCTGATTGTAATACCATTGATAATTCGTTCCCGACAGAGGTGCTGAAAAATAGGCGGTGCTTCCACAAAACGGTTTGGACAAGTTAATTGGCGTTGGTGTTAAGGTACCAACAGTTACAGTCGATATCGCTGTACCACAAGTTGCACTGGTAGATCCGGCGGAAGTAACACTGACAGTATAGACACCAGCGGATAAATTGCTGACCACTGGGCCAGTTCCAACAATAGAATTATTAGAATTATACCAGGCATAATTATATCCTGTGCCACTGCCGGTTCCAATTACGGTAGCGGAACCGCTACTGCCCTTAACGCATGTGGAATTTGATGTAATTCCCGCGATGCTTACTGTGGTTGTATTTAACGCATAAGTTGCTGTATAGACACAGCCATTGAATGTCATCATCGAAACTGTATATACTGATCCCAAAGGCTGATTGGTGACAGTAATAGTTGCCAGAGTTGATTGAGATTGGGGAATAACGGAAGGACCAGTCCAGCTATATGTCGCATATCCTAGGGGAGCACTAATTTGCGCGATTGAGGAACCACTACAGAATTTTGGCCCAAAATAAGGGTCGTTTGAAACAAAGCCAACACTACAAAAACAAGAGAATGGTAAACCAAATTTTAAATCGCAAAGCAAGGTGCCATAGTGATCTCCGTAAATACAATCATTCGCGATGATTTCTACAGTAATATTAGAATTTATATAAGGTGAAAGATCAATGGCCTTAATTTGCCAGTTCGTCCAGTTATAAGTCCCATTTCCCGCTACGCTATAGGTTATTCCGGTTGCTTGACAGCTACTACCACCCAATGTAAGCGAAGAACAACTTAGCAAGTTTCCATTTTGATCTTTCAACAGAAAATCAAATCCTGCTTCCTGGCAACACAATACACTTCCGTGATTTTGCCAAACTCCGGCATATGCGAACTGCAGAAAAGTATTAGCGCCACTTACAAAGAATGATTGACTGAGTCGTGTGATCGAAGAATTTGCTGTCTGATTGTTGAGTGATGCTACAACGTATCCTCCAAGGGGAGAATTTGGTATAAAGCCAGTAATTGGAAAACCTGAAATAGGTGTATTTACCAATGAAAATTCTGGACTTCCGGAAACCCACGAGCTTCCACTACAATTAGTCGCGGTTTGGCTAGTCAGGCTCCAACCACTCACACTGTTTCCCGTGGTATAAGTTCCGGCTAAAGAAGCTTCAAAATCGATGTTTACAGCCTGCGCGTTTGTTTTCTCCGCAACTATAAGAAGAGACACAAATGAGAAAAGGACTTTTCTAAACATTGGAGTAGCTTTTAGTGAAGAATTGGAGTGCGACAGTGTAAAACAAAACTAAAGTTGTGGTTAAGTTTTTGCAATTTTTTAACTCAGCCGCAATCCAGTTTTAATAATCAGATTTGGGTATGTATTGTTTCACTCGCTCTAAAGGAAGCTTCACTCAATTTATAGAATTCATGCTAGATTTTTTCGCACTAGTTCCCACAAAACGATTCCAACACTTACAGAAATATTTAAAGAGTGTTTCATGCCTAATTGGGGAATTTCAACCACGGACTTGCAATGATCAATAACGGTTTGCTCAACACCATATACTTCGTTTCCAAACACAAGCGCAATTTTTTTTTGACCTGGATCAAACTTATCTAATGCAACACTGTTTTCTGCCTGTTCAATCGCAAAAACCTCATGGTTTCTTAGTTTAAGATCCTCAACTGCTTCCAGGGTTGTTTTAAAATATCTCCATTTTACAGTACTTGTGGCGCCGAGGGCAGTTTTTTCTATTTCCTTATTAGGCGGTGTGCCGGTGGTTCCACAAAGCAGAATTTCTTCGATCAAAAATGCATCACTGGTCCTGAAAACAGATCCTACATTGTTAAGACTTCTCACATTATCGAGCACAATGACAAGAGGTTGTTTTTGTGCTTCTTTGAATTCGTTTACGCTCAGTCTGTTTAGCTCTTCGTTTTTTAATTTGCGGTTCATCTGCGGCTGCTTGAACAATAAAAATGCTTATATTTAGGCGTTAAAAAGCATTACTTTTTTGTGAAGTTAAGTAAAGAATTCAAAATAGGAGTAGTGGTGGTTTGCGCCATTGGTACTTTTATCTGGGGTGTTAGCTTTCTAAAGGGTTCTAACTTGTTCTCCAACCGGCAGTACCTTTATGCCGTATATCCAAAAATCGACAATTTAATTATTGGCAGTCCTCTGCAAATCAATGGTTATAAAATTGGACAGGTCAAGTCCATTTCCTTGCTCCAGCAAGGGGACCATACCGGCATTCTCGTGAAATTTCTCATTACCGAAGAAGTAGAGATTCCCAAGGGCTCGATTGCGAAAGCAGTCAGCGCCGATCTTTTGGGAACTAAGGCTGTTGAAATTATTTATAATAACAAGAGTAAAGAATTTGTAAAAAGCGGAGACACACTTGTTGCGGAAACAGAACAAGGATTAAAAGAGTCTTTTAATAAGCAGCTTGCACCTTTGCAGGCAAAGGCTGAACATTTGATCAGTGAAATTGATACGGTGATGACTGTTGTTGGCCAGGTATTGAATACCAAAACGCGCGATAACATAGACAGGTCTTTTGAAGGAGTGAAAAAGGCGATCCTGAGTCTTGAACAGACGGCTTACAAGCTTGATGATATGGTTGCCAGCGAAAAACCAAAAGTAGATGCAGTGTTAACTAATCTTAGTGGCATTTCTTCAAATCTGAACAAGAATGAAGCTAAGATCAACAACATCCTCAACAATTTCAGCAGTCTCTCCGACAGTCTTGCAAAATCTCAGCTTAAAACTGCAGTTGCAAGTGCTGACGCGACGTTAAAAGAATTAAATTCATTAATGCTTAAGATCAATCAGGGTCAGGGTACTTTAGGTAAACTTGCAAAGAACGATTCTTTGTATAACAACTTAAACAAATCTGCTGAAGACCTTGATAAACTGCTTAAAGATCTCAAAGAGAATCCGAAAAGATATGTTCACTTTTCGCTTTTCGGTCGTAAAAAATAACCTTAAATCTGAACGGATATGATCAGTTCAATCATTTTCTGCCTGCTGTTTATTGCCTCAGTAGCTTTTTTCTACATCAATGCAAAAAAAATCCGCCGGAATATTTTTATTGGTAAGGATTTTCCGATTACCGATAATAAGGGAGAACGTGTTATGACGATGGTGCGTGTAGCGCTGGGTCAAAGCAAAATGGTTACCCGTCCGTTGAGCGCTATCATGCATATTTTTGTGTACGTTGGTTTTGTTCTTATCAATATCGAAGTCCTTGAAATGCTCATCGACGGGATCACTAACTCGCATCGTATTTTTAGTTTCCTGGGAGGGTTTTATAATTTCCTGATCGGATTTTTTGAGATCCTTGCTCTACTAGTATTTATTGGTGTGGTCGTGT
>JAEUTM010000161.1 GCA_016788025.1 Bacteroidia bacterium | reverse complement strand
AGGTAATGATACGCTGACGAATGTTACGCTGAATGATAGCCTGCTCGGGAAAACGATTAAGAGTCCGGCCACTTACAATATGCACACGTATCCTGTGTCTACCGACAATCATCTGATGGCAAACCCTTCGTTTAACGGTGGTACGGATATACGTCTGATAATACCGGAACAAAGTAAGATGCCTCCAAATACTGTTGCATCCGTATATTTTGCGATAGATGTTGTTCCAGGCAGCGTAACTTCCATTGCTAACAGCGCTTACGGACATGCGAGTGCCAGAATAAGCGACACGGAGTTCACAATCGTATCGGACACTTCTAATACCGGTTCTAACCCGGATTCTAATAACAATGGGGTTTGGAATGAGTGGGCCGACAATGTGCCGACCATGCTTGAAATTCCAAATACTAACACGCTCTTTATACCTGAAGGGTTCTCTCCTAACGGAGACAACATTAATGATGTATTCCACATTACAGGTTTACCAACTGAGGGACAAAACAGCTTGATAATTTTCAATCGCTGGGGTAACAAGGTTTACAGCAGTTCAGACTACGATAATTTATGGGATGGTACGCCAAACGTAGGAGTAACCCTTGGAAAAAGTAAGTTGCCACAGGGAACTTATTATTATATCCTTGACATGAAAGGAAGTGGAAGCAAGCCAATTACAGGATTTGTAGTGTTGCAGTATTAATCTTATTGAAAAACGCATTTTATGAAAAAGAGTCATATAAAAACAAAAATCGGCCTGGCCCTGGCTTTCATCCTGAGCTTCTATGGGACAGTAACAGCGCAATACGACGCCATGTTTACCCAATACATGTTTAACGAAGTGTTTATCAACCCTGCTTACGTTGGAAGTAAGGAAGCGATGAGCGCTACGTTGTTGCATCGTCAGCAATGGGTGAGTTTTCCGGGAAGACCAATTACCACTTCCTTTTCCCTGCACGGACCACTCGAAAATAATAAGATGGGTGCGGGCATCAGTATTCTGAACGAGAAGGTTGGAGTAATGACCAGGAATCTCATTTATGCAAACTATGCTTATCGTCTTAAATTTGAGAATAAGGGTACTCTGGCCCTGGGCTTAATGGGAGGGCTTGATCACCAGATGAACAGGTTCTCAAGTTTAAAAGTAAACAGCGAGGAAACTACTGTAACCGATCCGCAGTTTGCCGCGACGCCTAACGTTGTGGCTCCGAATTTTGGCTTCGGATTGTATTATAATACCGACCAGCTCTATGTGGGTTTATCCGTTCCCCGCCTCGTTGACAATCAGGTAGCGTTTGGAAAAGATGGTAGCACTACAGTTAAAACAACTAAAGTTGCCACTAAAGAATTTACCTACTATCTGACCGCCGGATATATGTTTAAGCTTGAAGAGGATTATAAGTTGCGGGCAAATGTGATGGTTAAAGCGGTGCAAAATGCCCCACTTCAGGTTGATCTTGGTGGAAATGTATTGATAAAGGATATGTTCTGGACTGGATTGCAATATCGCAGCGGTTCATCTATTTCAGCGATCCTGGGCTGCCAGGTTAATAAACAATTCCTGGTTTGTTATTCTTACGACTTCGGTTTGAATAAAATTCAACGTTACTCTACCGGGTCACATGAGATTGTACTGAATTATTTATTCTCCTTTACGGGTAGAAAAGTTGTTACACCACGTTATTTTTAATTATACACTGGCATAGATTATGAAACTACACCATCTGTTAATAGTATTTGCTCTCTTCCTAAGCAGTCAAAGTTTATTTGGTCAAACCGAAACTAATACCGCGGTGCCTGAATCAACCACAGCACCTGTCACCGAGCAAGCCACCGTAGCACCTGCAACACCGATTGAAACTTCCGTGAGTGCGGTTCCGGAAACCACAAGCGTTAGCGCCAGTCCCGAGACTTCGAGTGTTACGGCAACTCCTGAAACAAGTACTATGCCAACAAGCACCGACACCAACGCAGCAACTGTTGCTATTCCTGACTCAAGTGCCAAAGCTGCAGAGGCTACACCAGAGTCTCCTAAAAAGCGTAATGCAAAAATGGAAGCTAATGCACTGAAGAAAGGTAATATGTATTATACGACTCAGTCTTATGCAGAAGCCATCCCTTATTTTGAAAAATTGCTTAAGGCTGATAGCACAGACAAAACTACTTTGGCAAGACTGGGTGAATGTTACAGACTAACAAATAATACCGATGGACAACTGATTTGTTATGGTGGCCTGATCCGTATGGGCAGTGCTGAACCTATTCAAGAACTTTATTACGGACAGGCGCTTATGGAAAAAGGTGAAATGGAAAAAGCCAGACCTTATCTTGAAAAATATGCTGCTGATACCCGCGGCCAAAATCTTGCCTCTTCGGCTGCAAAACTTAAAAGTTATTCACGCAATGCTGATGCTTATACCCTGAGTCCTGTTTCTTATAACTCCCCTCAAAACGATTTCTGCGCGGTAAGATTCCACGACGCTGTGGTTTTTGCTTCTACTCGTTCGAAAACGGCCTGGATTAATCAAAGTCAGGGCTGGACAGGTGGAGCTTACCTGGGCTTGTACTCCACTGAAAAAGACGAAACCGGCAAAGACACCAAACCCATTGCGTTTATGGGAGATTTAAATTCCAAATATAATGATGGTCCTATCTGTTTTAGCAAGGATTTCAACACGGTTTATTTTACTAGGAACAATTCCAGAAAAAACGAAGTTGCTAAGGATGGCACGTATAAATTGAAGCTATTGGAAGCTGTGATGGATGAAAATGGCTTTAGCATGGTGCAACCCCTTCCGTTTACAAACAATGATTTCAATTTCGCTCACCCAAGTATTTCGCAAGACGGCTTTGTGATTTATTTTGCTTCGGACATGGAGGGTGGAAAAGGCGGAATGGATATTTACATGGCGAGAAAGGATTCCAGCGGTTTATGGGGAGCTCCGGTTAACCTTGGCGATAAAGTGAATACTGCTGGCAACGAGTTGTTCCCTTTTATTTCAGCAAAGAATGTGCTGTATTTTTCTTCAAACGGAATGGACGGTTTGGGCGGTCTTGATATTTATGAAGCGACCCTTAAAGACGGGATGCCTACCAAAGTTTACAACATGGGTGAACCAGTGAATAGCAAAAACGACGATTTCGGATTCTGGCTTATGGAAGATTGCCGCTATGGGTTCATTAGTTCCAACCGAAAAGCCGGCGGCATGGACGATGATATTTATGAACTCCAAATTACCCGTGACATCAAAAGAGGCAAGGAAGTTAAGATTCTTGTAAAAGATAAAACCACCGGTGAGCCTATAGCTAATGCGAAGCTGGTTATAAATGGCGACAGCGCAAAAACCGATGACAAAGGGGAATACCTTACTACCGCAGAGGAAGAAATTGACTACAAAATCACCGCATTAAAAGATGATTATTTTAAAGTGGAAGATAGTCTCTCCACAAAATCATCACTCGATGAATCGTTTACAAAAGAAATGCTTCTTGAAAAAGATCCAAAGCTTTTTCTAAGAGGTATCATTACAGATGCTAAAACACAGGAAGTTCTTGAAGGTGTGAATATCAATGTTACCGATATTGCAACAAATACAGAGGTTGATAAGTATACCACTACTAAAGAAGGTGATTATTTTAAATTTCTGTTCTCGAACCGTATTGGCGATAAACTAACGTACCTGATCAGAATTGAAAAGCCAGGTTATCTGCAACGAACATTAATTTTCACGCACACCATTGAAAAGCCGGGTGAGATTAATATGAATGAAACTTTGAACCTGAGTTTAGGAAAAATAGAAATTGGCATGGACCTCGCGAAGATGATAGACATGAAACCAATCTATTTTGATCTTGCAAAATCAGACATCCGTAAAGACGCAGCGATAGAGTTAGACAAGATCGTTCAGGTTATGAATGAATATCCTAACATGTCCATTGAACTGGGCTCTCATACCGACTGTCGTTCTGATGCTTCGTCAAACTTAAAGCTCTCGGATGAGCGTGCGAAAGCAAGTGTTGCATACATTGTTAAGAAAGGAATTGATAAATCGAGGATCGTGGGTAAAGGTTATGGAGAATCCAAACTTTTGAATAATTGTGCGTGTGAAGGTAAAGACCCTTCTCCGTGTACGGAAGAGGAACACTCTGTTAACCGCAGAACTGAATTTATTATTACCAAACTGAAATAATAAGGTACGGGCCTTTGCTGTTGCATTCAGGCACTAGTAATCCGCTATTCTGAAACGTCATCGACGAAGACAATTATGGGCTAAGGGGTCATCGATGGACTCTTTAACGCTAGTTGTTAAACAAAAGCCTATTTCTTGGAAAAAGTAAGCGTTTTGCTGTTCAGCTGGTCGAGCCTATCTACCAGGTTCATAAGCAAAGCCGCATCTTGCACGGGAATTTTGTGTTGCTTTATGACCAAGCTTACTTTCAGTAGAATCGCATTTGAATTTAGTTCCGTGATATCGCTCCTGAGTTCATAGTAGTCGTTCGTTAAATCACTTTTAAAATCTGCTTTGTTTGTTACTTCCACGGGAGTCTGAAAGTCAAACATAAAATTATAGACATCGGAAAACACAAAGTCAAAATAATAGTCGTGGGTTGGTTGCACAGGAATTGATTTACCAGAAGGAACAAACGAAAACCAGTCCTTTAAACTCAGGCTATTGTTGCTTAACAGAGGTATTGTTTCTGTGCAGTTAAAATTATAACGAAAGGGAGCATCGGTACTTTTAGAAGCTAGTTTGATCCTCACATCTTTTGCCAGAGGTTTATCAACCGCCTTTTTAAAATAATAGTCCGCAATTGTAGAATCGATGGTTTCTTTTAAATATAGGTGTCTTAACAGTGTTGAGAACTGACCAGAAAGACTCTCCTTAATGGTGAGTGAAGTTTTTAAACTATCGATGGAAACCAGAGCATTGACACTTTCGGTTCGTGTATTTTCGTTATGCGTACTCTTTGGCGTTTTAATAAACTTAAACATGGCCGTACTTTTATCTTTGGTTTCTGTTTGAAAATTTCGTGGCCTTAATTGCGCCAGAGATCCCTCAAGATAAAAAGGCAGTTCGTTCAGGTGGTACTTTACACCACCATATCTTGGTAAAAAATAAATAAAGGAATTCTTCTTAGGAATCGCTATAAAGTTTTTTTCATAAGCCCGGCACACGCGGGTGTTCATGTTGTGCTCTCCGAGCCTGGTATCTTGGGCATTTACTATGTAGTAAAAAACACTGTTATCGTTAAGAACATCCTGGTAGATCTTCCATTGAAAATGTTGAACCAGGCGTCTTTTTAAAAGATGATCTCCGCTAAAAACATTTGCAAGTCCCGGTTCATTATAATAAAGATGGTTTGACGACAGATACCTGAATTCATTGAGTGTGTCGCAAAGTGTCCGGAAAAAATGAGTGCTTGTAGAGTCCGGGCCCACAACCGGGGGCAGCTGCGACACAAATTTGCGGATAGCAGCAGATTGTTTGTCATTTACCCTTGCGTAGTAGTTGGCAGTGTCTGTGAAAATGACCCATTCGAAATTCCTTGGCCTGGTGATGGCTGTTTCATAGATCCTTTCCCCGTCTGAAGAAGGATGAGAACCCGTAATGGTTCTATAATACGAGAAATCGGCATAAACGCAGGGCAGTGTTTTACTGTTACCGCTATTGTGCCGATAATTTATGCCAGCGAGATTATTCATTTCAATTTCGGCATTCATCAAGGAATATTGGCCATAGTCTACAGAAGCCCAATTAATGAGTGAATCATTGATGTTAATTGGTTTAATAAAAGAGGACGCAACAAACTGTGGTGACACTTTATATATAAAAGAATAATTGCATTTAAGTTTAGGATAATAATCGTTTAAATAGAAAAGATTACTTCCATAGTTTGCTTCAAATGTGGCTTCATAATATATTTCAATAATGTCGCCGACAGCAAGGTCCTTAAAATTAAAAATCCGTAATTGATCTGTAATGAAACGACCTGCATCGTCGCCCGACACCTGAACCCATTTAATGGGCTCGTACTTGCTTTCAAGCAACAGGGGTGTCCATTTTTGAGATGAAAATTTCCTGGCCCCCAACTTAAGTATGCGGTAATCGTAAATGTAAGGTGTTTTGATTTTTGATTGTTTACCCTGTTTTACGCTGCAATCGAAGCCTTTGTCGAAGGATTCGGGCAGTTTCAGTGTCTCTATTTCTTTTTTTCCTTCGTCTGTATTTATTTTTAGGAGCAATCGTCTTGTTATTTTTTCATTATTCTGCTCATAGAAATGAAACTCGCATTTGTCACTCAGTATTACTATTGCTGAACCTGAGTAAGTATTAATTCCTTGCGGCTCCAGGAATGGTTTATTATCCCACTTTACCGGATTTTCGCCAAAATATGTGTTTTGGCATAAAATATACGATGAAACGAAACAAAAAAAAGCAATAAAAGCGATTTTGAAATTTGGGTTTTTCATGGTTTGGGAGTTTGGTCTAAAATACAAAAAATGAGTTTTCCGAACCACTAAAGTACCATAGTTTCCGCTATTTTATTGGTATATTCGCCTTCCGCATGAAACTAGTCCTTGCGATAATACGTCCGGTATGGAAGCTATGGTTTGCCCTTTGTTTTGCATTGCCCTTCCTTGTGATGTTCCCTCTCTTCTACATTGCACTCGTAAAAGGGAAGTTTGATTTTGTATTTCGTTTAAAACGGTTCTGGGCAAGAATTATTTCCATAGGCTCTTTTGTATTTCCGGTTATTCGTTACCAAACAAAAAAATACACTTTTCCGAAGCCCTGCATCGTTGCCTCAAACCACACCTCGTATCTAGACATAATTTTTAGTCCCTTTTATATTGACCATACCGCGGTTTTTATGGGCAAGCATGAATTACTTAAAGCCCCATTGTTTAAATATTTTTTTGTTTATCTTGATATACCTGTTAACCGCAAACGTATTACAGATGCCCATAAAGCTTTTTCTGAGGCAGGCAAGAAAATTGATCAGGGGATGTCGCAGGTTATTTATCCGGAGGGCACTATTAGTTCGGAGGGTAAGTTAAAATCCTTTAAAAATGGCGCTTTTAAGCTTGCTATAGAAAAGCAGGTTCCCATTGTGCCGGTTGCAAACCTCAATAACTGGTGGTTTCTGCAGAATGGTGGCTTTTTTAAGAGTAACGGCAGACCCGGTATTGCCAGGATAGTAGTTGGAGATCCCATATCGACAGAGGGATTAACAGAAAAAGACGTGGAAGAACTTAAGCAGAAAGTTCATACCTTTATACAGTTGGAATTAGATAAATTTTATGGCAGACAGCATTGATATTAAAACCGTAGATGAAATAGCACACCTGGCAAGACTGGAATTTGACCAGGCCGCAAAGGTGGAAATTCAGAACGATATGAATCGCATGCTTAAGTTTATTGATAAACTGAATGAGCTCGACACGAGTTCTGTTGAGCCGTTGATCTATATGACTGAAGAACACAATATACTTCGTCACGACACTCCAGAAATCACTATTACTCAAAAAGAAGCACTTAAAAATGCAGCGCGTAAAGACAGCGACTACTTTAAGGCGCCGAAAGTAATAGAGCAAAATAAATAAGCTAATTTATTTCTGCCTCTGTCTGTTTTTTGAATACCCTTTTTATAAGTTGAACGATCTGTTTCCTGAAAATGAACATTATCAGGAGATAAGGCACTGCCATAAGGTATAGTATGCCTGAATTTAAGCTTCTGGCGATGGAATTAGGATTTGATTTGAGGGAGGTCTCTGCCGCCTGCTTGCACATAGCACATTGAGCCTCCATGTCAGCCGGAAACACACTTAAAAGAGCAAAAAGGGAAAAAAGGAAGATTAGCCTATGGAAGTTCGTTTTCACCAAGCAAAGATAGCCTTAAAGCGTTATTTTATCAAGTTATTCGCCAGTAAAATTTGCTTTTCTTTTCTCCAGGAAAGCGCTTACACCCTCTTTGAAATCCTTTGTACCAAAGGACTTTCCAAATTCTTCAATTTCAACCTCAAAACCATTAAGGCTGTTATTGTAGCCAGCGTTAATTACTTTAATTGCTGTTTTAATAGCCGTAGGGCTTTTGCTGGCAATTTTGGCAGTGATCTCAAAACACTTATTCAACAACTCCTCCTGGGTAGTAATGTAATTTGCCAGGCCCCATTTATAAGCATCCGCAGCAGTAATCATATCTGCAGTAACGATCATTTCGAAAGCCTTGCCCTTTCCCACTAATTGTGCCAAACGCTGAGTTCCGCCATAACCCGGGATCAAGCCTAAACTTACTTCCGGTAAACCCATTTTTGCATTATCGCTTACAACCCTCAGATGGCATGCCATTGCAAGTTCCAATCCTCCTCCTAATGCAAATCCGTTAACCGCTGCTATGATTGGTTTGCTGAAATTCTCAATAAAATTAAAAATCTTAAAATGTCCACTGGAACTTAATTGTTTGCCTTCCGATACTGAATAGTTTGAAAATTCTGCAATATCTGCGCCCGCCACAAACGCTTTTTGTCCGGATCCCGTGAGGATCACCGCTTTTATATCGTTTTGATTTTCGGCTTCCGCAAGAGTCTCATGCAACTCCTCTATTGTTTGTCTGTTTAATGCATTGAGTTTGTCGGGCCTGTTAATTGTCAGAACCAGCACGTTGTTCTTAATCTCACACAAAATAAATTCACTTGTTGCCACCATTCTTATTATTTTAAAACTGGACAAATATAGACTTATTGAACGTAAAAAAAAGCAAACTTATGCACAGGATAGTGAATAACTATTAAGCCTCGAAGCTCTGTGAATACGGGTGTTTTACCCCTTTCTGCCCGCAGATAATTAAATTATTAGTAAAATGCTCATTAACCCTTTTTATTTAAATAATCAGCAAGGTATTTCCCCATGCTGAAACAAGATTGCAGTAAATAACCGCCGGTAGGTGCGTCATAGTCAAGCATTTCACCGATCGCATAAATGCCAGGCCTCTTTAGTAACTCAAAGTTTTCGTTTAGTTCATCGAGATTTATTCCTCCAACCGTTGAAATAGCGTCCTCTATTGGCCCAAAGCCCGACACAAGAATGGGCAAGTTTTTTATTGTTTCCGCAAGCTTTTCAGTATCGAGAAATTCATCCTTCGAAAGCAACCATTTTAATAAAGAAATCATCGTTTTGTTTAATTTCAGCTCCTCTGCCAGCCAGGAACTCAAACTGCTGCGAGTGGGCTTATTTCGGATTTTGTCCTCGATTTTTTCTATGGGGACAGATGGTTTAAGGTCAATAAAAACTCTGGCTTCCTTTTGTTCTTGTAGTTGTTTTCTTATTTGCGGGCCCAAAGGATAAATGCCACTTCCTTCAATTCCAAAGCGTGTTAACACAACTTCTCCATAGTGCTTAACGCCATTGCAAGATGTTATGATGTTTTTCAGAGCTTTTCCTTCAATAGAACTAATAAGCCCTTCGGGCCAGGAAATTTTATAGGAACAATTGCTTGCCTGAAAATCATTAACATTGATTCCGAGGTTACGAAAAATTTGTAGCCATGAACCTGTGCTGCCCGTAACAGGCCAGCTGGCACCACCGAGGCAAAAAATAACTATATCGGAACTAATTGTTATTTGTTTCTGCGCTGTATTAAACAACAACTCCTTGCTTTCTGAAAAACCGATCCACTCATGCTTGTAGAAAACCTCGGTTTCATTTTTAAATACTTTGTGTGCAAGAAGTTCGAGTACCTGTATGGGTTTGATTCCTTTTTTTGGAAACACTCTTTTACTTGAACCTACAAATGTTTCGATTCCTGAGTTATTTAACCACTTTATGAAATCGAGGTTCGAAAAGTGATGGAATGCTCTTGCAATAAAATTGGACGGTGTGTAGCGTGTTAAAAAAATTTCGGGAGATTCAGAATGGGTTAAATTGAGACCTCCATCCCCTGCTACGAGGAACTTTCTTCCGAGGGTGTTGTTCTTTTCGTAAATCCTTACACGGTACTTTTGGTGATCTAGCTCTGCGCCAAGCATCAGGGCGCAAGGACCGCCACCGATTATAGAAACAGTTTTTTTCAATCAGGAGTTTTTTACTTTCTCAACAAAGGCATCTACGTTTTTGAACATGGAATTAAAAAACTGGTAGCGCTGTTTTTCTGATACTCCGCTTATAAGTGTACTCTTCTTTTCGAGGTTTCTCACCCAATGTTCTGTTTCCTCACAAAATTCAGGATTGTTTGTGGTAAGAGAATTAAGTGTATTAAATGTAATGTAAGAATACCTGGCGTCACCAGCGACAATATAGATGCAGTTCGTGCCTAGCACCACTTCGCTGCAATAAAGCAGGAAGTTTTCTGTCTTATCACTGATATTTTTTCGGCCGGTTTCAGCATTCTTCCTTACCAGTTCAATCATGGCCCTTGCTTCTTCGAGAAGATCAAGCGCAATTTCTTTGGAGAGAATTCCACTGTCGTAATAGAATTTAATTTGTCTTAACGCGGTTAACACTGTTTCGTCGGTCCAAATTTCTACACTTGCCACGGTGCTGTATTCTTTAAAAGAATCGTGAGCGAGTTTAACAAGTTGCTGAGGTACGATGCCATAATTAAATTTTGCCTGCTGGTATGCCTCCACATTGAGAACACTACGTTGCCAATAGAAGAGCTTAAACTCAGCGAACTTTGGAGTGAAAAAGGAATAGAACAAAGGTGTTTCCTCAGCTACGTAATAAATTCTGCTGTTTGGAAACTTTGCAATGTTTTTGAGATGGCCTATCAATCGTTGGATATAGGCCTCAAAATTCGCTACGCTATCCGTTAATTTAGTATAGGCGAAGGTAACTGTATCACTCCGGTTGCTAAACACCTCATCAATGCTGATGGTGTACTTTTTGCTGATCTTATAAATTTCTTCCAACGTTAGTTCAGTCTCTCCACGGATTCTTCTGTATGCACTGTCAATACTGATATCCAGGATATCTGCCATTTCCTCGGCAAGGCCTACTCCTGGCGGGAGTACTTGTTTGAAGCGTGTGATAAAATGTCCTTGCACTTCAAACAGGTTTTGGGTTTTTTCTGCTTTTTTTCCAGCCATGAAACTAAATTACACATATTTCCACACTTGTTTCTTTTATTTCCATTTTAACGGAATTTGCCGGAATTTCAACCATGGTCCCTCTGCCTGAGATTAACCGGGGCAGTTCTTTTTCGGGGTTCACAAGGGCCATTCCGGGCCTAAAAAAGTCACAAAGCAATTGTTAAAAGCCTAATAATGCTGTAAATTTATAGTCTCAACCATGCAACACATAAAAAACTATATCAACGGTGTTCTAACTGAACCCGTATCAAAAAAATACCTGGATAATTTTTGTCCATCTACCGGCAAAGTATACTCTCATATTCCGGATAGTGACGAGAACGATGTTGAACTGGCTTACCAGGCGGCTAAACAAGCGTTTCCGGAATGGAGTGTAACGCCCAAAGAAAAACGCTCTCAGTATTTACTTAAAATTGCTTCTTTAATTGAGGCGAACCTTGATCGGTTAGCTCTTGCTGAGAGTATTGATAATGGCAAACCTGTGAAGCTTGCAAAAGTTGTTGATATTCCGCGAGCGGCCGCTAATTTTCATTTCTACGGAACGGGCATCCTGCATTATGCTTCGCATGCGCATGCCATGGAAAATAGCGCTATAAATTATACCTTACGTCAACCTGTTGGAGTAGCCGGATGTATATCGCCCTGGAACCTACCATTGTACTTGTTTACCTGGAAAATTGCTCCTGCCCTGGCAGCCGGTTGTACCGTAGTTGCAAAACCTTCGGAGGTAACACCAATGACTGCATTTCTTCTCTCCGAATTATGTATCGAAGCAGGTTTACCTGCCGGAGTTCTTAATATTGTTCATGGCCTTGGGGCTAAGGTAGGGAACGCCATTGTGAGCCATAAAAACATTCCGTTGATATCTTTCACCGGCGGAACAGTTACTGGAAAACAAATTGCTTCGATTGCAGCGCCAATGTTTAAAAAACTGTCGCTGGAACTGGGTGGTAAAAATCCAAACGTCATATTTGCAGATTGCGATTACGAAAAGATGCTTACTACTACTATCAATTCTTCCTTTTCAAACCAGGGGCAAATCTGCCTTTGCGGCTCACGCATTTTTGTAGAGAAGAAAATCTACGATAAATTCAAAAAAGATTTTGTTGCCAAAACAAAGGAGCTTGTTGTTGGGGATCCGTCGCATGAAAAAACAAAGGTAGGCGCTATTGTTTCGAAACCACATTTTGAAAAAATCCTCAGCTATATTGAACTTGCAAAAACAGAAGGTGGAACGGTTCTTTGCGGAGGCAAACCGCATGGTATGACCGGAGACTTTAAAGACGGTTACTACATAGAACCTACTGTGATTGAAGGGTTAAGTTATGATTGCCGTACAAACCAGGAAGAAATATTTGGTCCCGTGGTTACAATAACCCCATTTGAAACAGAAGAAGAAGCATTAATGATGGCAAACTCAACTATTTACGGGCTTGCAAGCATTGTGTGGACACAAGACCTTACTAAAGCCCATCGTGTAGCGAATCATCTTCATGCCGGAATTGTATGGATCAATTGCTGGCTTCTCCGTGATTTACGAACTCCTTTTGGAGGCGTGAAGGCCAGCGGCGTTGGACGTGAAGGAGGATTTGAGGCCCTGGACTTTTTTACCGAACCCAAAAACGTGTGCATCAAATTATAACAATCTGAACGTTATATCATGATTCACGCGCTTGTTTAGTTATTCCATTACACTTGATGAATTATTACGAAATATTAGGTCTTTCATATGGGGCGAGTATTTCCGATGTAAAAGCATCATTCCGACAACTTGCAAAACTATATCATCCTGATGTTAATCCGGAGGGTTTGGAACATTTTGCAAAAGTTCTGAGAGCCTATGAAACGCTTTCAGACCCGGTTCTTAAACAATCGTATGATTACAAATTAAATTACCATCAGGCCCAAACTCAACAACAAACGACTGCGAAAACAAATAAAACCTGGAGTTTTAGTGAAAAGGAACTTAAACGCAGACAATATTACGACGAGCATATCCGCAAATACGCAAAACAAACCGGAGGCAGCACTGCAACAACTGAAGTAAAACCACATTATAATGAGTTCAGGTATATTTTATATGCTACACCCCTGGCTGTTATTTTGTTCCTTTTAATCATGAGCCTCGCAAACCGATCCAATCCTTCGTTTAGTGAAAAAAACGGCTCGCCCGCTCATGACATCACTCACAATCCAACTAACATTCGGCTTCAAACCGGCGATGATCCCTATGGCAGTTTATTCGGAAGTCCGCAATACGAGTTGAATGGCGGTCACACTCTTCTGATCAAGAATGCAAGTGGAAAAGACATGATCGTTTGTTTATTTACAAAAGAATCTTTTGTGCGAAGCTTTTATGTGGCGGATAATTTTTCGGCTGAGATCCCGCAACTGCCCGATGAGCGCTTGTTCGTTAACTTTAGCAGTGGTTTAAATTTCGATAAGTCGTTATATCTCGAGCAAGCAGGTGTTACCGGTGCCTTTTCCACGGATCTTTCCTTTTACAAAGCAAAGAATTCCATTGACCCAAAAGAAGTGACCGAGCTAAGCCTGGGATTTAATGCTCCGGGATTTGACAAAACAAACTCCCTTGAATTTTTTAAACGAATGATACATTAATTTATGATTACAAAAATTGAACACATCGGAATAGCTGTAAAGAATATTGACTCCAGTAATGAACTCTTCAAAAAGCTATTTGGCAAAGCTCATTACAAAATAGAACAAGTGGAAAGTGAGGGTGTAAGCACTTCCTTTTTTATGTTAGGTGAAACTAAGGTTGAATTACTTGAGGCAACGAATGAAAACAGCGCCATCGCAAAATTTATAGAGAAACGCGGGGAAGGGATACATCATATTGCTTATGCCGTTGATAATTTGGAAACAGAAATCGAGCGATTAAAAAAAGAAGGTTTTGATCTTATTAACCAGGTCCCTAAAAATGGCGCGGATAATAAACGGATTTGCTTCTTGCATCCAAAAACCACCAATGGTGTTTTGGTTGAATTATGTGAAGACCGGAAAAGCAATTAATTTTACAGCTTATGACTGACATTAAAATAAACATACAAAATCCCGATAATAGCATTACTACGCTTGAAGCGCCGACGGATATGGGGTTAAGCCTGATGGAATTCTTAAAAGGAAACGAGTACGACATCCTGGCAACTTGCGGCGGCATGGCTCTCTGTGCAACCTGTCACGTAGAAGTAATTTCGGGTTTCGATGCCCTCGGTGAAATAAGTAATGACGAATGGGCGATGCTGGATACTCTGCCAAATATTACACCCACTTCCAGACTTTCGTGTCAGCTTAAGTTAAATGACTCCATGAATAACATTACGGTTAAGATCATGGGTGATGGTCATTAATCAAAGTCTTTATATTTATTCCAGATGGAAGAACTGAAGTTTTTTCCAAAAGCAAAAGTAATATAAGCTGTGACGCCGAGATTAAAAATCAACAAATGGAAAAAAGCCGCGGCGCGGTAACCGCTCCAATAGGTAGCCGAAGCATCCAAGGTGATTAATCTCGTTGGAAGCACCAATGCTATAACCAGTGTAAAAATTAACAAACTAATTACGAGGGTCTCAAATTTTTTGAGTGGCCAGAATTGATAATGGCGATACCATTTTGGTTTTTTTCCCCAGGAGTGAATTAAGTAATAATTATCGTAGTTCGTTTTTGCAAACAGGAGTGACTCGTGATCTAAGCCACCGTTAACAAAACTTTCGGGATGTGATAAAATTCTGAAATGAGCGATATCCTTGTAGAAGTGATCGTTTAAGTATTTTATCCGTAAAACTGCTTCGTAAGGTACTTCGGATTTGTAGAGCTTGCTTTCAAGAAACTTTAAACGATTAACGATAGCAATCTTTCTTATTTCTTCTATTCTGAAAACAAGATCAGAATCTATATTCTCTTCATCCAGAACTTCATTGGCTTTATTATACTGCTTGAGATTGTCAAGGATCTTTTTATCAGAAAATAATTCCTGTTTTAATATGCGCCTGGCTTCTCTTACAAGTTCTTCCTGATTTGATCTTGAATTTGCAGCAAGGTCCTTTAATTTCTCCTTTATGTTGGCTCGCGTACGCATTACTTAAAGTTAACAATTATACGCGCTTGTTTGTTTCATTTGAAAGAAATTAACCTTTCTTCTGCAACGAGATAATAAATAAATCTCCAGAACGATTAAATGGCCATACGGTGTCAAAAGCCAACTCCAGCTTATTAAGAATTTTAAAAACTGTTGGGTGCCTTGAGGGGAAATAATGGTTAAACGTTGGGGGTGTAAAAAACCCTAAACTCCTTAGTTTTCGAATCTTGTAGTTTTTACCAAAAGCTTTTGCAATATAAGAGCTCGAATAATAATACGTTTCAAAATAATGTCCTTCGAGGTGAGAACGAACACCTCTTTTTGTTAGTCTCCGGAAAGCATACTGAAACTTCCCCTTAAAAATTGTAATCCATTCCCAGAAACATACCGGTGCAATCATTACAAAATGTACCATTCCCCCGGGTTTTACTTGATTATTAACCTGACGGATTACTTCGGAAAGATCATCTGCGCAATTCAGTCCACCGTAATTTGAAAAGACATGATCAAATTTCTGATTTCCGAGATTAGCATCCAGTGCATTGAATGAACATTTTTTCATGCTTAGGGATAGCTGCTTATGCTGGGTCTGAAGCTTTGCTGCAAATTCCTTCAGCATCCCATCAGAGTTATCCGTAGCCAGAACTGTCAATCCCTGTTCCGCAAAATAAATTGCGTCAAGACCCGTACCGCAATTCAATTCAAGCATACTCTCGCCTCTCTTGGCATATTCCATTACCTGTCTCCTACTCCTATCACGATAGTAGACTTCCATGGGGTTGCCCGTAGTTTGTTTATCAAATATGGGTGATTGGGCGGTAAATGCCGCACTTACGTTCTCTTCTTGTTTTGTAAAAAGCTCCATCTTGTATTACGAAGATAGTTCATTTCCTTTACGGTCCGGAATATCTGAGCTAATACTTAATTT
This sequence comes from Bacteroidia bacterium, assembly GCA_016788025.1. Classification (GTDB taxonomy): domain Bacteria; phylum Bacteroidota; class Bacteroidia; order B-17B0; family Aurantibacillaceae; genus Aurantibacillus. The sequence goes on along the minus strand of JAEUTM010000161.1, from coordinate 15,200 downwards.
TATACATTCGTTACGCTGCAAAAGCAGAGTTATGTCGGCAATAGTTATTATAAGCCCCGGATTTCCTAAAGATGAATCGGATACAACGTGTTTACCGGCGTTTCAGCAATTTGTTTTATCCTTACAGCGCCAATTCAGCGAACATCGGTTTATAGTTATTGCCCTACACTATCCTTACGACGAGAAAATCTATACCTGGCATGGGACAACGATATATGCCCTGGGAGGAAAGAACAGAGGACATTTTTATAACTCTATAATCAGGCGTAAAGCGTATCAGAGGCTTTTGAAAATAAAAAAGGAATACGGGCTTATTGGCTTAGTTAGTCTTTGGTGCACTGATACAGCGAAAGTGGGTGCTCGGTTTGCGAACGCGCAAGGGATTCCTCACCGCATCTGGATTATTGGTCAGGATGCGGGTAAAGACAATAAACACGTGGCCAGTATAAACCCAAAACCCGAAGAGCTTATGGCCATGAGCGATTTTTTACAAACTGCATTTTATAAGAACCACCACATTCGTCCCCTCCATGTTGTTGAGAATGGGATTAACCCGGAAACCTTTCCTCCATTTAACAGCGGGCAGAGACCCATCGACCTCTTTGGTGCTGGCTGGTTAAGTCCCTTAAAAAATTATAAACTGTTTATTGATTTGGTGGCGGACCTAAAAAAGAGTCACCCTCTTATACGCGCCGTGATTGCAGGAGAAGGAGAAGAACGCTCTAACCTGGAAAAGCAGATCCATCTTTTAAATCTGCAGGATAATGTTAGGTTAGTTGGTTTAAAAAGCCATCAAGAAACCCTGGAATATATGGCACAGAGTAAAGTTTTTCTTCACACATCAAATTATGAGGGAAATTCAACTGTTTTGATGGAGGCCTTGTATAGCGGTTGTCAGGTAGTAAGCACGCAGGCGCTTTCAGAACGTCCGATTGAAAATCTATTTGTATCAACAGAAAAGGATATTCTTTTAAAGGAACTTGCAAGTTTATTCAGCCAATCCATTACTCAAAAACAAATTGTGTTTAACACGATGGATACTTCTGCAAGAAAAATTATGAAGCTTTTATTGGGGCAATGATTCGATAACTCTTGTAATTTGGTTCGCGATCGCCTCTGCACTTGCCCGTTTTTGAAAATGGGCTCTTACGGAACGGAATGTTTCTGGCACCATTGTTTTTAAGACGAGCGCCTTTATGTGATGTGCCAGCTCCTGCTCGTTTAAAGGATCAAAAAGCGCCTTTTCTTCCATGCCCCCGAGTAAAAAAATGTGGGCCGGGATGCGTGAGGCAATGATGTAACAGCCACAGGCCATCGCCTCGATCAAGGAGTAACCGCTGCCTTCATACAAACTCGCCGATACAAAAATGTCAGATTCAGAAAGCACCTTTTGAATGTCTTGATTCGGGAGTGCTCCCTTGAAAAATACCAGTTCATTCAAATTGTTGTCGTCACAGAATTTCTTTAATTCCTTTTCCTGATCATTGTTCGTATAGTAAATACACAGTACAAAGTCCCTTGTATACGATGCTACAAGAACAAGAGCTTTCAAAATTGTGAAGACATTCTTATTGCCGTTTAGCCGTCCAACAAAAACAATTTTCTTTGGGCCCTGCGATGCCGGTCGTTCCAGAAATTCAAAATGAGAAGTCCCTTCGGTTACTTCAAAAATTTTTTCCCCAGAAATAAAATTTCCTTCTACAAAAGGCCTGGCAAGGCCTTTCCCATTAAAAAAATAAGCGCTTATGAGTTTATCGCAAAAACGCATCAATATGGCTTTTTTCCGCAAATACGTTTTCTCGGCATGATGTTGAAGAATTACCCGGCATCCGGTGACTAATTTTATTGCCGAAGCGTTCAGAAAATAGTCCAGGCCATGAACAATACAAACCTCAATTTTGTTTTTGCGCACATAACGTCTTATTACAACAAGAAAATTCAATACTCCACCTTTTACACTGCAAACCCTAACCCCGGTATGTACTTCTTCGAAATCGAAGTTGCTCCGTAAAATATAATGGACATCACAGTACCTGGCAAGTTGTTGCTTGTAAAGAAACACATGGGACTGTTGCTTATAGAGCTCCTCCTTTACTCTATAAACGTCGGGTGAAAAATTTATATAAAGTAATTGCTTCAATCAAAAGGTTTGTAGTAGCTTGCAAATTAATTAAAATTTAATGAGATTGGACTTAACCGACCGGTCAACTAATAGCCCTGATATTTCCGACTATATTATAATACCTCCGGGATATGAGTATAGTTCGAAGGACGAGGTGCATTCTATCCTGGACCCGGATACGAAAGCCCGGCTATCCGTTTTCCTAAAGCGTCATCTTGATATGCAACGTTCCGCGGAATATGAATACCTTTCTCCCGAGCAGATCAGACGTTTTCCTTTCATCGATCTCCCGACTTACAAAAACGAGATATTCTCAAGACAGCAGGATTTAGGTATTGTTGCTGACTTTTTAAAAAATTCCTTTTCAAAAGACAAAACACTGCTTGAAATCGGAGGCTGGAACAGTTGGTTGACGAAGCATCTACAGTCGAAAGGCATTCAGGTAATAAGTGCTGATATATTTGATGATGAATTTAATGGTTTGGGTTCGCGGCATTTTTTCGAATCTCCGGGCTGGCTCTCCGTTCAAACAGATATTATGAAGCCGGTAATCTATAAAACACAATTTGATGCCATTGTTTTTAATCATTGTTTACAGTTTGTAACAAGGCCGCAGGAACTTGTTATGGAGTACATGAAACTTCTGAAACCCGGTGGCATTATGTTGCTTATTGGCTTAGACTTTTTTTCCAACTCAGAGGACCGAGCCAAAATAACCGAGGCTTATCAAAAAGAATGTTTGGAAAAGCATGGCTTTGATCTGCAATTTTATCCATGTAAAGGATATTTTGATCTAAAGGATTTCGAGCTGTTTAAGTCTATGGGCTTCACTTTTAAATCTTATACATTTTCAATGGCCTCTACCCTGAAGCGCCTGCTTAACGGAGACAAAAGCGGTATTTTATATTGGAAACAATCTCTTGTTTAAGCTATTGCAATTTTCTCTACATTTACTAGTCATTCTACTCTCATGATTGAAAAACTAATGGCCATAAATCAAAAAGTGTATCCGCAACACTTGTTCCATGATCCGAAATGGCTGGTCCTTGGGGTTAATAACACCTGCAATCTTCATTGCAAAATGTGTGATGTTGGAGTGAACTACAATCAAAGTAATTTCTATCAGAATTTAATGGGGAGTCAGCCAGTGCATATGCCCCTTGAACTATTTCAGAAAATTGTGGATCAGGCCAGAACTTACTTTCCGAAAGTAAAATTGGGATACGCTTTTACGGAACCCCTCGTGTACAAGCACCTGCACGAATCGCTTGTTTACGCGAAAAGCAAAAACATGTTCACGTCCATCACAACCAATGCGCTCAATCTGAAAAAAATGGCCGATAAACTGATTGACGGAGGGCTCGATGAGCTGTATATTTCCCTGGATGGTCCTGCAGATATTCACAACGAAATAAGAGGTTATAAACTTTCTTTTGAAAAAGCAGTTGAAGGAATCGATTATCTCTTTTCTAAAGACAATGCTCCGAAGATTTCCATTTTTTGTGTCATCACACAATGGAATATTGGCAGGTTAAAAGAATTTGCCGATTATTTCCGGAAATATCCTTTGACTCAAATTGGGTTTATGCACACCAACTATACCCCTGATTCGGTAGCCGAAACTCATAACGCAGTTTACGGTGCTATTTATCCTGCTACGGCCTCTAACATGCAGGACATTGACATTTCGGGGTATGACCTTGATTTGTTACACTCTGAAATTCAGGAAATAAAAAAGAGCGATTTTCCTTTTAAGGTGACTTTTTCTCCTGAAATAGACTCCAGAGACCAATTGGATGTTTTTTATCACAAGCCGGAAAAAAAATACGGCAACAAATGTTACGATGCGTTTAATATGGTTATGATCAAATCAAACGGAGATGTTATTCCCGCGCATGGCCGGTGTTATAATTTGAAAATTGGAAATCTTTATGACAGCACTCTTCGTGATATCTGGAATTCCCCTGTGATCTCAAGATTCCGAAAGGATCTTAACACATCTGGTGGACTACTTCCCGCTTGTAGCAGATGTTGCAGCGCCTTTAATTAATTTTCGACAAAGTATCTTACAGCATAATGAAAACTCCTACGGTCCTTCTTTTTAATCCCAGGGCACAAAATCATAAAGCCAGGATACCGAACAGTATTCTACAAGTTGCAGCAAGCATTGAAGGAAAATACAACTATTATATTGTGGATGGGAATCTTGAGAAAGATCCCGAGAGTGTTATCTTCAAATATCTTGAAAGAGGAGACATCACTTATTTTGCATCAACGGTAATGCCTGGTCCACAATTAAAACAGGCCATCCCCATCTCAAAAAAAATACGCGAACGATACCCCTTGATAAAAATCATCTGGGGAGGCTATTTTCCATCAAATCATCCCGCTACTGTTTTAAACTCCGGATATGTTGATTTTATAGTGAACGGCATGGGAGATGTTTGTTTCCCGGCGCTTTTGGATTGTCTCGAAGCGAATGCCTCTTACAAACACCTTAACAATTTAATTTACCTTGAAGAAGGTAAGCTTCATGTAACCAAAAAAGATTCCATTTACGACCTTGATACCCTACCCCAATTGCCATTTGAAAAACTAAATAATTTTTATCCGCTCGACCGTTATTTAGGAAAAACTTACCTGGGCAAAAAGACCTTGGCCTATCACAGTAGCTTCGGTTGTCCTTTCACGTGTTCATTTTGCGCAGTTGTTCCTATCTATAACGCTCGATGGAAAGGGAAGTCGGCGGAGCTTATTTACCAGGACGTTCGTTACCTGAAAGATAAATATGGCGCGAGCGCTATCGAATTCCATGATAATAACTTTTTTGTTTCTGAAAAACGTGTCGTAGAATTTGCGCGTCTTGTTAAAAACGACAATATGGTCTGGTGGGGAGAGGCCCGCATAGACACTATGGATAAGTACAAAGATGAGTCTCTTAAAATTATTCGCGAAGCGGGATGTAAAATGATTTTCTTTGGCGCCGAAACAGGTAATGATGATGTTCTTAAAAAAATGGACAAAGGTGGTACCCAAACCGGTGAACAAATTCTGAAATTCGCTGAACGACTGAAGAAATTTGACATCATTCCTGAATATTCTTTTGTGCTTGGATTACCATCAGACACAGAGGAGGAAACAAATAAGCAGATAAACGAGGATATCGCCTTTATTAAAAAAGTAAAACAGGTTAACCCGGATACCGAGATCATTATCTACACATACAGCCCTGTACCAACCGAGGGGTCGGACATGTATAACCAGGTACTCGCCAACGGATTTAAATTTCCGGAAAAGCTTGAAGATTGGATTAGTCCTGCCTGGGAGAATTTCGATTTGCGAAAAAATCCGCTTACACCCTGGTTAAAACCTTACATGATTGATAAGATAAAAGAATTTGAAACCGTTTTAAATGGGTATTATCCTACCAATTCAGACATCCGGCTCAGCCCCTTTAAAAAAAGAGTTCTCAGGGCATTAAGTGCTTGGCGCTATAAAACGGGTATTTATGCTTTTCCAAAGGAGCTGCGTTTCCTACAGGCAATGTGGAAATACAGGCAACCGGAAATTGAAGGTTTTTAAAAATGCTGGATACTTTTCGTAAAAAAATAGCATCGGTATTTGTTAAGCCTTATTTAACCTGGTATCTGGGTAAGGAACGCAGAACGCATTTAAAAGGATTCGACCTGCTAATTAAACCCAGCGTTTTTCATCCAAAATATTTTTTTAGCAGTACCTACCTTTTTGATTTTGTCAATAAACTCGAGCTTAGGAACAAATCGTTCCTTGAAATAGGTTCCGGTTCAGGCATTATAAGTCTCCTGGCTTTCAGAAAAGGTGCACATGTAACTAGTGTTGATATTAATCCCGTTGCAATAGAGTGTACAACTTATAATTTTAAGGTAAACTTTAAAGAACCTCACAACCGCGAATTTAAGGCAATAGAATCCGATATTTTTAGTGCGCTTGCGCCGGGAGTATTTGATTATATTGCTATTAATCCCCCCTATTTTTTTGAGAATGCAGAACTAAAAAGCCAGTTAGCATGGAATTGTGGTAAAAATGGCGAGTATTTCACCCAACTTTTTTCACAACTTGGTCGTTATGTATCAAAAGACAGCAGTGTATACATGATTCTTGCCGACAATTGTGATCTTAACCGAATTGAAACAATTGCAAAGCAATATCATTACAGGCTAAAAACGGTAGAAAAGAAAAAAATCAAATGGGAAACTAATTTTATCTATTCTATTCTTCCACAGATTTGATTTTGGTTATTCGGGCTTAAACTCATACAATTTTGCCAGACCAGTTTCGAACGCATGTTAAACCTGCTGTTTTTTTTAATAATTTTATTAGATAAACTATGATTGGATCCTTACAGGTCTCTTTGACAAAAGCGCAGTGTGAGATAATAAGAGCTGTGTTATACTTTGATATTTTTAAGTATCCATTAACCAAAAATGAACTTTTTGAAAATTCGGCTGTTTTCATTTCGAGGGAGCAGTTTTTCGAAGAGTTGGATGCACTTGTGTCTTTAGGCGTGCTGAAACAAGAAGGCGATTTTATTCTGAACCTTGAAAGAACAGAAGCTGACATTTTAAGACGTTTGCGTGGTAATGAAGAGGCTCGAAAAATAATGCCAGTGGCGCATAAGTTCAGCAAGCGAATCGCGCGCTTCCCTTTTGTAGAAAGTATTTGTCTATCAGGGGGCCTTTCAAAAAACTATTACGATGAAAAAGGCGATATTGACTTTTTTATTGTTACCAAACCCGGTCGTCTTTGGATCTGTCGCACATTTCTTATCATTGTCTATAAGCTTCTTCCGAAGCACCTAAAAAAATACTGGTGCACAAATTATTTTATCTCTTCCGACAATTTAGCCATTCCCGACAAAAACGTTTTTACCGGCACAGAACTTGCCTACCTGATACCCACTGTTAATTACCCTATCTACAAAAAAATAATGGAAAACAACAACTGGTATAAGGTTAGATTTCCGAATAAAGCCATTGCATCCCCGGAGAATTCGATTGAGCTTCCTCGTCCCTTTTTTAAAAAATCAGTTGAATGGTTACTTTCGGGCTCTTTTGGAAACAGAATAGATAATGTTTTGCTGAGGCTTACTTTAAAAATATGGCGCAAAAAGTACCCGCACATGAATAATGAAGACTTTGAGTTACAATTCAGGTCGCGGAAAGATGTGTGCAAAAGGCATACGCTAGGCTTCCAGAACAAAGTACTGATACTCTGGGAAAGCAAAACCATTCAGTTCGAAAAGTCATTTAATATCAAAATCAGTTAGTGGCTTTTTAGCTACCTGAATGAAGGTTCTTTTTACACATAGTTATTTTCTTCGTTTTGATTCGAAACAATTCAAAACTGCTATGCCGTACCCGCCTCTTGGAACGTTGTATGCCATGGCTTATTTGCGTGAAAACGGTTACCAGGTCGAACTGTTCGACACAATGTTCTCTTTTTCAGCCCGGGATATTATTCCAACGATTGACAGTTACCAACCCGATATTCTCATAAGCTACGACGATGGTTTTAACTATCTGACGAAAATGTGCCTAACGAATATGCGGGAGGCCTGTTTCGAAATCCAGGCCTATGCAAAATCTAAAGGATGTAAAGTAATTACGTCCAGTTCCGATGCCGCAGACCATTTTGAAAGCTATTTGAATAATGGAGCTGATGTTATTGCAATTGGTGAAGCGGAACAAACAGTGCTTGAATTGTGCAATTCGTTTAAAAACAACATTCCTATTGACGCGATCCCGGGCATCGCTTACCAAAAAAACGGCGTGGTAGTAAAAACAGGAAAACGTAGTGTGATTAAAGACCTCGACACGTTGCCACCACCAGCCTGGGATCTCCTGGACATCGGGCCCTACAAAAAAATGTGGTTGGATGCACATGGGTATTTTTCACTGAATTTTGTAACCACGCGCGGCTGTCCCTATAAATGTAACTGGTGCGCCAAACCAATCTATGGCAACCGGTACAACTCTCATTCCCCGGAAAATATTGTCAAGGAAATTAAAAAATGGCAGGAGCGTTTTGGTTTTACTCATGTTTGGTTCGCGGATGATATTTTTGGACTTAAGCCAAAATGGCTTCAGGATTTTGAGCATTATATAAAGTTCTATAATGTAAAGATTCGTTATAAAATTCAAAGTCGCGCTGACCTGCTTCTCGAAGAGGACAATATCAAACACCTGGCAGAAAGTGGCTGCGACATGGTTTGGATGGGAGCTGAAAGTGGTTCACAGAAAATACTGGATGCCATGGATAAAGGTACAACCGTGGAACAGATTTATGAAGCGACCAGGCTTCTCAAAAAACATAAGATTCATGTTTCTCATTTTCTTCAGCTGGGTTATCTTGATGAAACGATTGATGATATAAAGCTGACAATTAAGATGGTTGAAGATCTTTTACCTGACGACCTTGGCATCTCCGTCTCATACCCTCTTCCGGGGACTGTTTTTTATGAAAAGGTAAAAGATCAGCTTAAACAGAAAAGTAACTGGACCGATAGCGATGACTTAGACCTGATGTTTAAGAACACCTATCCGAAAGAATTCTACAAACAGTTGCAACGCTATATTCATAAGCGTTACCGAAGAAAAATGGGACAGTTATCCATTAAACATTTATTTGTTCATCCCAACCGGAAGAATTTAAAAAACGCGTTAGCTCTTATTCACCTCATTCCTTCCGAACAAATTCAGAAACATCGGTTAGCCAAAATTGAGCAGTCTGTAAAAACTAGCCTTTGATTCGCTCCATATTCATAGAATTAACCTTATTCACTCATTTTAAATTTTTGTTTTTATTAATTATTCTATTTTTGGTATATGGCTAAAGCTGTCAATCATGTGCCAATGCATTCTATTAAGACCAAGGAAATGGGTTCCCTGGGTTTTAGTGTCATCAATCTCTCCGGTGGAGCCGGCAGAGCATACGACAGCAAAATCCCCCACCGTCACACGTTCTATGAATTGATGTTCTTTTTGTCCGGCAATGGTAAACACGAAATAGACTTTAACTCTTTCGCCATAGAGCCCAACAGTGTCCATTTTGTTTCTCCCGGCCAAATTCATCGACTTATTCCGAAAAACACGAAAGGCTATGTCGTGTGTTTTAGTGAGGACTTTGTTTCTTTAAATTCACGCGAAGGTTTTACAGAACGTTTTCCCTACTATAATGATCCCAGCACTCCAACATTGAAATTAAAAAAGGAGCAGGCGATCGAAATAAAATCGCTGATAGAATTAGTAATTAAAGATCTGTCTCCTGGCAAAAATGTACAAGCAGATCTGTATCGTTCTTATTTGAATATTATTTTACTCAAACTAAACGATTGGTACTTTTCTTCTAAACCCTACAAAATCGTTGAACAAAACAGAAATGTCAAGGTACAGCAGTTCAAAAAGCTGGTTAACCAAAATTTCACTGAAAATAAAAGTCCATCTGCCTACGCACAGGAATTAAACGTTAGCCCTAATCACCTCAACGCGCTCTGCAAAAAACATGAAGGTAAAACGGCTATTCAGCTGATTCAGGATCGCATGTTTTTGGAATCAAAGCGTTTGTTGTATGCAACGGACCTTCATATTAAGGAAATCTCGTTTCAGCTAGGCTTTGAAGACGTAGCCTACTTTAACCGCTTTTTTAAAAAACTCTGTAAACTTACCCCCCAGGAATATCGGAAACAGCAAATGCAAAAAAATCATTGAAAAGTGCAACTTGTACCCTGTTTCATGCATCATCAGATGTGCCAAACATTTTAACTTCACTTTATGAAAAAGAGACTTTTTATTTATCTCAGTGGGTTGAGCGTCGTGTTGGCCTTAAGCGCATTTATGACTCAAAGCAGCAATGGCATTCAGGGATACGCGGGTTCACCCGGGGAGGGCACCTGTTCCCATTGTCACGGTGGTGGTTCCAGTGGATCCTCGGGAATCACCATTAACAGTATACCCGCTTTCTCCTTTAATGAAAACGCGGAACTGACGTTTATGCCGGATTCTACCTATCAAATAGACGTTGAAGTGACGGCGGCAGGGTTTTCCAAATTTGGCTTCGCTTCACAAATTTTGAATAGTAGCCTTGTAAATTCGGGAACGGTTCAGTCCGCCGGAACGGGTGTTAAATTTTTAAATTCCGGTTTCAAAAGAACAGCGGTTCATACAACCCCTAAAAATGCTCCCGCAAATACGGCAACATTCAGTTTTCAATGGAAAGCGCCTCAAAGTGGTGATGCAACAATCTATGCCATTGCAAATGCTGTGAATGGAAACGGGAGTACAAGTGGAGACTTTGTGCTTTCTCCTGTTTCACTGCCATTGGTTGCTGCGGTTGTTCCCAATCCTACAGATACCACAACAGTTGGCACGAAAAAAATCTCAGAAATTACTATTTCGGATATCACCGCATATCCGAATCCCTCCAGAGAGGTTTGCCGAGTAAAATATATTTTGAAATCTGGCTCAACTATTATAATTGAGCTTCTTGATTTTAACGGGCATTTACTGAAGGAACTTTACAATGAAAAAGAGTCCCGTGGTGTTCATGTCCACACATTTTCCTTTTCCGGAATATCTGAAGGCGCTTATTTGCTAAAATTCAGCTCCGGAGAAAAGAGTATTTTCAAAAAGCTCCTGGTGATGCGGTAAAGTGCATCAGTCAAAAACAAGTTTGCGGACATGAATGGTTTTACCATCCTGTTCTACTTTAAGGAAATATGTTCCTTTTGCAAACTGAGATGTTTGAATATACGTGGTTTTATTGTTGATTGGAGAACTGTGAATAGTTTGTCCATCAACGTTTATTAATGTGAGTTTTAATCCTTTTGAAGCAACATTGGACAATTCAATAGCAAATTTTTGTGCAGAAGGATTTGGATATACTTTTATTATTTCCGGTTGTGCGGATATTCTAGGAATATTAAGAACTGCAGTGTCGCCAACATTTCCAAACGCGTATTCTCCGATTTTTAAGGTATCTACTTCAATAAATCCGGTTTTACCGCCTGATGCAAACTTAGAATAGTGTTTCACAAGCGCCCAATCGTCAGAAGCGTTTAAACGAAAGAAAATTCCAAGGCTGTCATCGTTGGTTGCGGTAAGTGAGGTGTCCATGTAAGCATAAGTTCCAGCCGTTGTTTTTGTTCCGTCGTAATTAAACCTTGCCTTGGTATGAAACCCTGGGGACAAAATTCCTTCAATTCTCCAGAAATGCTGATCGGATAACCTCGACTGTGCTGGATTGTTTTTAAAAGGATCGGGCTTTACGTAATTGTGGATGATTCGCAACATCGACGAATCGGCGCCGGAATTTTGAACCTGCAAATACACTTTAGCAATAGAATAAGAAATATTAGCTGCGGTTTTAATTGTTTTCACCTCGGCCGAAGTTGCGTCGTTGATTTTGCCATCGTGATTAACAGCACAGTATTGAGGTGTGAAAGGAATATTTACTGTAAAACTTGCCGTGGCACCTGACATGACTACTCTCTTTGTCACTCTGCTCCAATCCTGCTTAAAAAAGCTCAGCTCCAGGGGAACATTTGAATGAAGCGCGGGCGCCCCATAAATTTTTTGTTTCAGGTAAACAACAGCATCAAGCCCCTGAGATGCGGGTAGATATCTTACGGAATCAATGGCAAAGTGCGACCAGCCTCCGGACAAAATCCAGTTGGTAAAAAAATCATTGAGGTTTTGTCCACTGCTTGTTTGAAACAGATTTTTCATTTCATTGCTATTGATGCTTTTAAAGGCATTCTGTTGCATGGTATATTTACAGGCATCAAAAAATGCAGTGTCTCCCATGTAACCTCTTAATGTATGAGCAACGTCGGCTCCTTTTTTGTAAACATGGTCGCCATAGGTAAGACTGTGCGGTACACCGCTGACTGCCCTGAAGCCCCCTTCGTTATGGTGAAGAAAATGCAAGAGCTGATCGTGCTCGGTTTTAACTTTGTTCAGATAGGCCTCTCTACCATACTTCCATTCTGTAAACATGTAACTGCTGAAAGTGGCCATCCCTTCGTTGATCCACATGTCCTCCTGGGTTTCGCAGGTGATGAGATCTCCCCACCAGTGGTGAGAAAGTTCGTGCGCCATCAGATCGGCTTCGAAGTTAAGGTTACCGATTGCATTTCGGGGATACGTAATGTTTGTGGCATGTTCCATTGCTCCCCCGTTAAAAGGTACAAGGCAATAACCAAAACGATTCCATTTATAGGGCCCGAAATAATTTTCGAAACCATTGATGCAGGTCTTTAGATTAACAAAGCCGCTCTTCATAGCTGTAGTGTCGGAGGGCACACCAACCAAAGTAATCGGCTTTAGCCCGTTAAGGGTATTCACTGTCCAGTTAACCTGCGTGTATTTTGCAAGAGAAACACTCGCCAGGTAAGTTGGAATTTCTTCGTTGAGAATCCACTGACGAGTTCTGTTGCTTCCATTAATTACATCTGACACCAGCTGACCATTACAATAGGCCTTGCGGGCAGAATCGCTGGTTATGTTAAACTCGTATTTGCTCCGTTCTACAAAATTGTCGAAACAAGGAAACCAAACTCTCCCATAATTGTGGGGTTTGGCACCGAAACCCACACCCAAATTAAAAGCATATTGCGCCGATTGCGTGTTATTAAAATAAAAACCACCCCAACCTGTGACATCAATTACAGGAGCGCCATGATAAAACACAGTTACCATCGAAGTATCGACGACATTTTTAGGTGACAGGAAATTTATTCTTAAAATGGTATCATTATAGGTATGCGTTAGCAAGGATCCCCCTTCTTTAACTGAATCCACGGTCAACTCTAAAAGATCCAATCTTAAAAAAGTCCGGTTATTGAGTTTAGGTGCAAAACGAACCATTGTGTTACCACTTATTGAACTATTTGCAGTGGATCCAATCTCGAGATTAATGGTATACTTCAGAATATTAAACGTGTCGCTTCTAAGATTTTCGGCACTGTAATACATAGGCGGCTGCGCGCTTTTTCCCGATTGGCAATTCAGATTTTGTGCATTAAACGAAGTTGCTAGTGTCACTAAGGCACATAGCATTCCATAAATCCCATCTTTTTTTGTCATAGTTAAATGTACAAAAAAGACCTTTCAGATTTCGTTAAAGGTAATTATGGGGCACCAGGTAGTTTTTGACGTAGTCATTTACGCCATCTTCCAGGGTGGTAAACGGAGTGAGGTATCCAACAGATTTTAGTTTCTGCATGTTTGCCTCGGTGAAGTACTGGTACTTATCTCTGATGTCGACTGGTGTATCTATGAACTCAATATTGGCATTTACATCCAATGCCTTGAAGGTAGATTTGGCTAAATCCACAAAGGTACGTGCTGTTCCACTGCCCAAATTATATATGCCGCTCGTGGGTTTATTTTTGAATAAGAACCAGATCACATTCACAACATCTTTTACATATACAAAATCACGCAGCTGCTCTCCGTCTTTATAGTCTGGATTGTGTGAACGGAACAGTCTAACTTTTCCGTTATTTTTAATCTGGTGATAGGCGTGAAAAATCACTGAAGCCATTCGGGCTTTATGATATTCATTGGGACCGTAAACATTAAAAAATTTTAATCCTTGCCAGTTGGGAGGAGTGATTTTTTGAACGATGGCCCATTTATCGAAATCATTTTTGCTATCTCCATAAGGGTTTAAGGGCTTTAGCAAAGGGATCTTCGTCTCATCATCATCGTAGCCATGTTCCCCCAAGCCGTATGTAGCGGCGGAAGAGGCATATATAAAAGGAATTTTATTTTCCGAACAAATTGTCCAAAGTGTCTTTGTGTAATTGAGGTTTAGTTTATTAAACAGGTCCACATTAAATTCAGTAGTATCGGTTCTTGCCCCGATATGTACCACGTGTTTTACCTCACTGGCATTTATCCTGAGCCAGTCAGCAAATTCTTCACGTTCAATTCTGAGTTTAAATTTTTTCCCAAGCAGGTTATTATCCTTCTCATGTTTGGAAAAATCATCCACTAACACCAAATCGGAGATGCCTTCGGAATTAAATTTCGAAACAAGGCAACTGCCTATAAATCCTGCTGAACCAGTAATAACAATCATAACTTTATAGCGGGGTAAAGTTAGGCATTTTATTACAGCTTTTCTGTTACCCGAATTTTGTAATTCCCAAAAAATCCTACACCTTCGATACATGGAAATAAAAAGAGTATTTGACATACTGGAAAGACTTAAGACGTATGCCCCTAAAAAAGACATTTTAAATGCTAAGGAAGTCGTTGAGGGGAAAAGTGGCAAACAATGGGTGAATTACAGTCTTGAAGATTTAACAGGCACCGCAGACCTCGTGTCTTATGCTCTATTGCATTTAAACCTTAACAAAAATGATATCGTGGCCATTATGGCATCCAACATGCCACAGTGGAATTTTGTGGATTATGGTTGCCAGCAGTTGGGTATTCCCACGGCCCCGCTTTTTCCAACCATAAACAGCAATGATCTGAAGTACATACTCAATCATAGCGAGGCTAAAATTATTTTTATTTCCGACCGGGCAGCCTGGCAAAAGCTGGCGGGCCTTGAGAAAGAGTTGCCACACTTAAAATATGTATTTAGCTTCACGCCTATTGAAGGTGTAAAACCGTTCAGCGAATTTTTAGATCTCGGGCGCCAGCATATAAATGCTCAGAAACTCCAGGAAGTAAAAGGCAATGTTCATGAAAACGATCTCCTTACGATATTATATACCTCGGGGACCACTGGCCAACCGAAAGGCGCCATGTTGTCTCACAAAAACATGATTGAGAATGTGATGATCTGCAAAGATATTGCCCCATTCACAAACAAGTGGCGGGCTTTAAGTTTTTTGCCACTGAATCATGTTTATGAGCGCTTTTTAAATACATTATATCTATACCAGGGCGTGAGTATTTATTACGCGGAGAGTTTTGAAACCATTGGTGATAACTGCAGGGAAATCCGTCCACAGCTTTTTGTCGCTGTTCCGCGTGTTTTAGAATTGGTGCTCGATAAAATATCTTCCACAGGCGAAAAATTAACC
>JAEUTM010000148.1 GCA_016788025.1 Bacteroidia bacterium | reverse complement strand
CGGAAGCAGGGAAGGAAATCCACAAGATGAAACCGGGCCTGGTAATGACCATTGATTTTATTATTGCAGGACAACGCTTTATGGCTTTAAATGGGGGACCGCTTTTTAAATTCAACGAATCCATTTCTTTTATGGTGAATTGTGATACACAGGGTGAGATAGATTACTACTGGGATAAACTGAAGAAAGGCGGCGATCCAAAAGCCCTGCAATGCGGTTGGTTGAAAGACCAGTTTGGGGTTTCCTGGCAGATCGTTCCTTCTGGGCTGGTTAAAATGACAGCCGATAAAAATAAAAGAAAGGTCGAGAATCTCATGGGTGCCCTTATGCATATGGAGAAGCTTGATATTAAAAAGCTGGAAAAAGCTTTTAACAGGAAATGACAACGAACATAAAATCGAAAATTTATAAACTCTAAAATTCTAATATTATGGCACGTTATTCAAGAGTTGCATTGTACAACAAGACTCAGAATGCTTCACACAATCAAATGAACCGGGTAAGACCTGAACGGTTGAGGAGACACATTGTTGAAATCCCGGAAGCGAAGAAGTCCCCTGACATGCAGGAAACAATCCATCAGGACCTCGGGAAAAAGGATACTGCGGTTGCAACGTCTATTGCGGTCGGGACCCATGAAGCCGCTCAAAAAAATGAAACTGTTCCGTCTAAACCAGCAAAAAAACTGAAGAGAAAATCTGTTTCTGCGATTAAAATGAAAAAGTCCACGGCTCAGCGCAAAAAAGTTTCCGATTTAAAAGGCAGGAAGTCTTCCGCTAAGGCAGCCACAAAGAAGAGGGCAAAGAAAGCTATGTCTGGCACTTCTAAATCTAAGGTAACCAGAAGAACTGTGAGCTCTAAACCGGCAAACAAAACGATGATGAAAAGCTCTTCAAAAAAAACTTCTTCAAGAAAACCGCTTAAGAAGACTAATACGAAGTCTTCTACGAAAAGGCGCTCAGTGAAATAAAAGTAAAGCCGTTGGCTCATTGCCGACGGCTTTTGCTTAATAGAGTAAGGCTGTGGAATTTCCTTTGCTTGATTTGCTTGAATCCGGGTCACCTGGAACAGCTTTCATTGTAAGCAAGGCTTTGCCTGATTTGCTTTACTCTTCATTTTAATGTTTGGCAGATGCATGTGTTTACAAAAGGCTTTTACAAACTTTGCCCTTATTGTCATCAGGCCGTGGCCTTTAACCACTCCTTTTGTTTTGTTTAGTTCCGTTTTTGCAAGGGCCCTA
Source organism: Bacteroidia bacterium (assembly GCA_016788025.1). Lineage (GTDB taxonomy): Bacteria > Bacteroidota > Bacteroidia > B-17B0 > Aurantibacillaceae > Aurantibacillus. The sequence continues at coordinate 417 of JAEUTM010000148.1, read as the reverse complement.
AAATTTTACTGCACTTCGACAAAAACACAGCAACACGTTTGCACCTGCCAGATCAGCCTAACCGGCTTGTCTTTGCGGACGAGGCAGGACTCGAACCTGCTGCCTTCTGCCGTTCACCAACACGATCTTTCTGTCCGTCGGTAATCAATATCGCATACCGAAACTTTTATCTTAAAGGCCATAAAAATTTCCTCAGGGGTCTTAATTGTTTTTTCTTCAGTCTTTTTATTCCTATCGAAACAATTTCTGCTTCCTGTGAATATATTGCGAATTTTTCTGCCTCATAGTAACAATTCAGAGCTTCTCCATAGTTACCATTGAGCTCGAAGGATTTTCCCATTTCCACAAGCATAACACATTTGTTTACGCCTTCTACGTCTAATGCTCTTGTCATCAATCCAAGCAATTCGCCATGAC
>JAEUTM010000109.1 GCA_016788025.1 Bacteroidia bacterium | reverse complement strand
AATAATATTTACGCCAATGTTTTTAAATTTCATATTTGCCAAGACGCCGGTATAGCGCGGTTCGGGTAATGCCAAGCTCTTTTGCGGCTTTGGTAATATTGCCGTTATTCTTTTCAATCACACGCAGAATCGTATTCTTTTCAATGGTACTCAGTTTCGTTTCGTTCTCGGTTTCAGCACTGTTTTTTAAAGGGTTTTCAATTGGCGAAAAGATCAGGTCCGTTGAATCCAATGTGTCTTTATCTGCCATAATCACCGCCCGTTCTATTACATATTGAAGTTCGCGCACGTTACCCGGGAAATGATAATCTTTTAATTTTTCAAGTGCTTTTTTATTGATGCTGAGATGCGGTTTAAAATATTTCTCGCCGTAAAAGCGGAGATAATGATTTGCCAGGACTTCAAGATCATCCTTCCTTTGGCGTAAAGGCGGAATGATTATTTCCACGGTATTGATGCGGTAAATAAGATCTTTACGGAACCTGTTTTCATTGGCTAGTTCACTGAGCGGAATGTTGGTAGCGCAAATGAGACGGATGTTTACGGGGACCGGCACATTCGTTCCTAGCTTTATAACCTGGCGGTTTTGAAGCACACTCAGTAATTTTGCCTGTTGTTGTAAGCTGATGTTTCCGATCTCATCCAGGAATAAAGTACCATTTTGTGCCGCTTCAAAACGGCCCTCACGATCTTCCCTTGCATCGGTAAACGCGCCCTTTTTATGTCCGAAAAGTTCGCTTTCGAAAAGCGTTTCTGTTAAGGCGCCAACGTCTACTTTAATAAAGGGTTTTAAAGCCCTCAGGGATTTTTGGTGAATGGCTTTTGCAACGAGATCCTTACCAGTACCATTTTCGCCAAGTATTAAAATGTTGGCATCGGTGGGTGCAACTTTATCGAGCTTGTTAAAAATATCCTGCATCGCTTCACTCTGGCCAAGGATACCTGAGCTTTCAAAATCGGGACTTGCAGGCAACCCGCTCGATTTACTTTTTTTACGAAGAATTTCTTTGATGGAGTCTATAAGACTTTGATTGTTCCAGGGTTTGATGATAAAGTCTGAAGCCCCTTCCTTTAAAGAACGTACAGCCAGATCGATATCTGCATAAGCTGTGATCATTACCACACTTAGATCTGGTTTTAATTCCTTGATACGTTTTAACCAATAAATGCCCTCGTTACCAGTGTTAATGGAAGCATTAAAATTCATGTCCAGCAAAATGAGATCGAAGTTTTTCTGGCGAAGCAAAGAGATAAGATTATCGGGTGTTTTCTCGGTTGTGATGCTTGAGACTTCTTTTTTTAGAAGAAGATTCATCGCCGTTAAAACATCGGGATCGTCGTCTACTACTAATATGTGCGATTGGCGAATGTCCATTTGTCTTAAAAATATCTCTAAGATTCAATAAATATACCCAAATGTTATTTATCTGAACGCAAAGGGATTAGGCAACAAAGAAAAATCAGAACTGTATCAAAAGCGAACACTTTTTGTCCGCAAGCGAACATCAGCGATTTGATCCGATTTGTATTTGCTTGATAATCAAGCGAGTCATTTTCGGCACGCTTTTGATAACAGTTATGCAAGTCTTTTCAATTATCAGCGAATGCATGGTGTGCTTTGTGAGCTGCAACGAACCTGGCGCACCGTGCATTTATTAAAAAAATTATGGATAGAGCAATTCCGAAGAAAAAGTGGACCAGAAAAAAAATCGTTACGATTGTTGTAGCAGCATTTATTGTTTTTTTGATCTCTGCGAGTGTGTATTATACCTCGGGAGGTAGTAAGCTCAATGTAGATACTCAAAGGATCAGCATTAGTGAGGTAAAAAGAGGACCTTTTAAAGAGTTTATTCCTGTAAACGGCATTGTGCTTCCCATTTCAACAATTTACCTGGATGCAGTGGAAGGTGGACGTGTGGAAGAAATATTTGTAGAAGACGGCACCATGATGAAAAAGGGAGATCCGATTTTACGATTATCAAATACCGATCTGGAATTAAGTCTTGCAAATCAGGAAACCGCCGTTTTTAATTTATTAACCCAGATGCAGATTTCACGGAATGCAGCGTCACAAAATACGATCATGAAATTGAACCAGGGAACTGACGTGGATAATTTGTATAAAGAAGCAAAACGCGTGTATGATCTCAATTCACAGCTGTACAAGAGCAATGCTATTTCTTTACAGGAATTCAAACAATCGGAGAACAACTATCATTATGCTTTGGAAAAAAAGAAGCTAACCGAACAGATATTAAAACAAGATTCTGTTTCTACAAAACAAGAGCAGGGTCAAGCTGCTGAGTCGCTAATAAGAACCAAAGAGGCATTGAGGATCATGCGCAAAAAGGTAGAAGACCTGGTAGTGCGTGCCCCGCTGGATGGACAGCTGACTTCGCTCGACGCTGAAATTGGTCAGAATAAAAACAAAGGAGAACGTCTCGGACAAATTGATGTGATAACGGGTTTTAAGGTGCGTGTAGAAATTGACGAACATTATATCACCCGGGTATTTCCAGGCTTACAGGGTGAATTTACTCTGAGTGGTAAAGATTACAAACTCACTATTCAAAAAGTGTATTCACAGGTTAAGAACGGAAAGTTCCAGGTGGATATGAAATTTGAAAACGAAGTGCCGAAGGATGTACGTCGCGGCCAAACCTTACAAATTCGTCTGGCATTGAGTGACGAAACTGAAGCATTACTTGTGGCGAAGGGCGCGTTTTACCAGCAGACCGGCGGCAACTGGATTTTTAAATTAAATGAAGACGGTTCAGTAGCCTACAGAACAGAAATACAACTAGGAAGGCAGAATCCTGAATATTATGAAGTGTTACAAGGATTAAATCCAGGCGACAAAGTTGTCACATCCAGTTATGACCTCTACACACAGACGCAGGAACTTATTTTAAAGGAAAAAAAGGAGTGATAATAGAATCAAGAGTCAAGAGTCAAGAATCAAGAGTCAAGAATCAAGAATCAAGAACCAAGAATCAAGAGCCAAGAAACACGAAATAAAAAATAGTATAAGATGATCACAGTAAACAACCTTGAGAAAATTTACAGGACCGAAGAAATTGAGACGGTAGCCTTGAACAATGTTTCTTTTGAAATTAAAGAAGGCGAATTTGTAGCAATGATGGGGCCTTCGGGCTGTGGTAAGTCAACCCTTCTTAATATTATAGGTATGCTTGACGATATGGATAAGGGAAGTTATCAATTCAACGGTATTGAAGTATCGAAGTTCAATGAACGTAAACGCGCGGATCTTAGAAAAAGAAATATCGGATTTGTGTTCCAGAGTTTTAACCTGATTGATGAGTTAACCGTGTTTGAAAATGTTGAGTTGCCTTTGATCTATACTGGCGTTGGTTTGTCGGATCGTAAACGCATAGTTGACGAAGTACTGGATAAAATCCAGATAGCACACCGCCGGAACCATTATCCACAGCAGTTGTCGGGCGGTCAGCAACAGCGTGTGGCGGTGGCGCGAGCTGTGGTGAATAACCCTAAACTGATCCTGGCCGATGAGCCAACTGGAAATCTTGATTCGCGCAACGGTAATGAAGTCATGCAATTGCTCACAGATCTGAATGAAAAAGGAACGACAATTATTATGGTGACGCACTCCGAACATGATGCGCGCTACACACATCGTGTGATTAATATGTTGGATGGACAGATCGTAACTCAAAATCTTAAAGTGTAATAGCATGTTTAAAACCTACATTAAAATAGCTTTCAGGCAATTGCTGAAGAATAAGACCTTTTCTTTCATCAATATTTTTGGCTTATCTATTGGTATGGCCGCCGTGATCCTGATTTTTTTGTGGGTACACAACGAGGTAACTTACGATAACTTTCACGCCAACAAGGACCGTATTTATGAATTGTGGAATAAAGGAGAGTGGAGTGGAAAGGTTAATTGCTGGAGAAACACACCAAAGGTAGCTCACACATATCTCAAAAAGGATCTCCCGGAGCTTGACAAGACAGCCAGGGTTAACTGGAGTTCCACTAATCTTTTTGCTTATGGGGACAAACGGATGAATGGCAAAGGCAATATCGTAGACCCTGAGTTTCTGGACATTTTCAGCTTCCCGATGATCAGGGGAAATGCGAAAGACGCGCTGAAACAGCCCAATTTTATTATTCTCTCTGAAAGTTATGCGAAAAGCCTTTTTGGCGATGTTGATCCAATGGGTAAAATCCTGAAAAGAGACAATGTAGATAATTTTATTGTAAGCGGTATTATCAGCGATCCGCCTGTAAACAGCCGCTTCAGTTTCCAGTACCTTATTCCCTGGTCCTTCCTGGTTAGCAAAGAAGGAGAAGAAAGTACCTGGGGAAATAATTCAGTGATCAATTTTGTGATGTTGAAGGAACAATCTTCTTTTCTCTCTGCTGAGCAAAAGATTGAAGGCATGCGTAAAAAATACCAGAAAGATTATGAAGGTATTGATATGTTTCTGTACCCGCTTGAGAGGTGGCGTCTTCATTCCAATTTTGAGAATGGTGTTGAGGCCGGTGGCAGAATAGAGATGGTGCGATTGTTCATTATTATTTCCTGTTTTATCCTATTGATTGCTTGTATTAATTTTATGAATCTCAGCACAGCCAGGAGTGAGAAGAGAGCCAGGGAAGTGGGAATCCGTAAAACGATTGGTGTGGTGCGCTCCTCCCTCATCTGGCAGTTTTTAGGCGAATCGGTTTTGTTGGTTGTTATTGCCTTTGGACTGTCACTGATTATCGTTCACCTTAGTTTGCCGGCATTCAACCAGCTTATTCTTAAAAAGCTGAGTGTTGATTATTCAAATCCTTATTTCTGGCTTAGCGCTTTAGCTTTCATCATTTTTACCGGTGTGCTTGCCGGATTTTATCCCGCATTTTATCTTTCGTCGTTTAATCCGGTATCTGTACTGAAAGGAAGCTTTAAAGCTGCCGCCGCGCTTATCACACCGCGTAAGATCCTGGTGGTTGTCCAGTTCAGCTTTGCCATCGTTCTTATCATCAGCACAATTATTGTGAGACAACAGATCAGCCATGTTCAGGAGAGGGAAGCAGGATATAAACGCGAAAACCTGATTTATCATTTCCTGTCTGCGGACCTGGAAAAAAATTATCCGCAGCTGAAGAACGAGATCCTTAACGGCAATATGGCGATGTCGGTTACCAAATGCAGTGCGCCGATAACCCAGGGTTGGAGCGATAGCTGGGGATTTGAATGGGAAGGAAAGGATCCAAATGATAAAACAGATTTTGATCGTTACTGCGCGGATGAGGATTTTGTTTCAACAATGGGAGTGCGTCTTGTACAGGGAAGGGATTTTGATCTTGCTAAATTTCCCACCGATTCAACCGGCATGCTCATAAACGAATCAGCGTTAAAAACAATGGGATTTAAAGAGCCACTCGGTCAGATCATAAAAGATGGCGATTCGCAGTGGCACGTGATCGGCGTGATAAAGGACTTTATTTTGAACTCACCTTATTATCCTACCAAGCCAATGATCATCCAGGGTGCGAAAGGTTGGTTTAATGTGATTCATATTCGTATGAAAGACAATGCCGGCGCCGCAGACCTAACACGCCTGGAAAAAGTTTTCAAAAAATACAATCCGGCTTTTCCCTTCGAATACGTGTTTGTAAACGAAGAATACGGTGAGAAATTTGCCGATGAACAAAGGGTTGGGACCTTTGCAACCATTTTCGCCTTTCTGACCATTTTTATTTCCTGCATGGGTCTTTTTGGCCTTGCTACTTACATGGCCGAGAACAGAATTAAAGAGATTGGGATCAGGAAAGTTCTTGGAGCTTCCGTTACAAACATCACTACACTTCTGGCTTCCGATTTTTTGAAACTTGTGGGCATTTCAATAATCATAGCAACTCCGCTCGCCTGGTGGTTTATGCATAACTGGCTGAGCGACTACCCATATCACGTGGAAATAAAATGGTGGGTTTTTGTATTGTCTGGAATCCTGTCAGTTATGATTGCTATTCTGACGATCAGCTACCAGTCGATAAAAGCAGCTTTCATGAATCCGGTTAAAAATTTAAGAACAGAATAAATATGTTTAAAAACTATCTGAAAATAGCCTGGCGAAATTTGTTCAAAGATAAATTGTACTCCTTCGTCAATATTATGGGTCTCGCCATAGGAATGGCCTGCTGCGTGATTATTTATTTGTATGTGTCTTTTGAGGTAAGTTATGATACCTATCATCAGAATTACAAAAATATTTACCGGATGGTGAGTGTTTCCCATGAGCCCGAGCGGGTTGTGGAATTTGCCCCGAGTTCGCCGCTTATGGGACAAAGAACCCTGGATAATTTTCCGGAAGTTAAACACCTGGTTCGTTTTAATGGTTCTAACCGTTATTTCTCATTGGGAGAAAAAAAGTTTTTTGATAACCGCTTGCTCTACGCGGATTCTTCCATGCTGGACGTTTTTTCCTTCGAGCTGCTTGAAGGCAATGCAAAAAATGCACTTAATAAGCCCTACAGCGTTGTACTCACTGAAACCACAGCCAAAAAGTATTTTGGTAACGAACCTGCTTATGGGAAAGTCATCCAGTTTTCAGACACGATCCCAATGACTGTAACAGCGGTTATAAAAGACATACCTAAGAACACACATTTTACAGCCGATTGTTTTTTATCTCGGGTAACGATGAATGAAATGAATAAGGCCGACTCTACCTGGATCTACAATAATGAACAGAATTGGTTCAATTGCAATACCTATACTTACCTGGAGCTAAAAGATGGAACGGATCCAATTGCGCTCAACACAAAGATTAATACCCTTATGACAAGGGAGAATGCCGACATCCGCAGGCAAACTGGAATGTATATGAACTGCAGGTTACAACCCATTAAAGATATTCACCTTAACTCGCACCTCGATGCCGAATTTAAAGACAGTAACAACGGGTACATGACTTACATCTACATCTTTACAGGAACAGCCATTTTGATGTTGATGATTGCCTGTTTTAATTTTATAAACCTTTCTACTGCCAAGTCAATCAACCGTTCAAAAGAAATCGGCCTTCGAAAAGTAATTGGTGCAACCCGCAAGCAATTAATAATGCAGTTTCTCGGGGAATCAACCATGTTTGCTTTGTTGGGAGCAGTTATTTCCTTAGCGATAGTGCTGTTGTGTCTGCCTATGTTCAACAATTTTGTCAATCTGCAGTTGCATCTCAATTTTTCGGTTCTGCTGATCTACGTCTTTATTATTCTGTGTGTGGGTTTGCTTTCTGGTTCGTATCCGGCCTTGATGATGTCTTCTTTCGCGCCCATCCGGTCACTGAAAGGTTTAATAAAACACAGTATCGCTGATGTTCTGTTCAGGAAAGGCCTGGTGGTGTTTCAGTTTGCCATAGCTATTGCACTGATTGTTTGCACGACAGTGGTGTTAAAACAATTAGACTACATCCAAAACAAACATATTGGCGTAAATAAAGAACAACTTCTGAATATTGAACTGAAATCGCGGGATGTTGGCAACGCCGAGGTATTGCTAAAAGAACTGCGTGCCAATCCAAATATAATTGCAGCCAGTATAAACGGATTCAGTTTTAAATACATGTCTAACATCACGCTTATCCCCGAAGGAATGGCAGAGAATAAACTGACCTCCTGCAGTGTTTTTTCAATGGATGAAAACTTTTTGAGTACATACCAGATTAAACTTGCAGCAGGAAGGGATTTTTCAAAAAAATTCGCCACTGATGAAACGGAAGGATTTATGGTGAATGAGGCCGCCGTAAAGGAATTTGGCTGGAAAACGCCGAAAGAGGCCATCGGTAAACGTGTGCAATGGGGCATGGGGAAAGACGGAAAAATTATTGGTGTTGTAAAGGATTTTAACTTCAGCAGTCTTAAAGAACCCATCAAACCTCTGCTCTTCAATATTTTTAAGCCTTGGTATAATAACATTACCGTAAGACTGAATACACAAAACGTGCAGGAAACCATTGCACAAATAGAGACGCTCTGGAAACGCGAGGCACCTTTCACCCCGTTTAAATATTCTTTTGCGGAGGACGATTACAATAGCTTGTATCAATCTGAATTAAAGATGCGTTCTGTATTGGGTACTTTTACCTTCCTTGCTATTTTTGTGGCCTGTCTCGGACTTTTTGGTCTGGCCGCCTTCAGTATTAAACAACGTTACAAAGAGATTGGAATCCGGAAGGTTCTTGGTGCAAGCGTAAGCGGAATCGTACAACATCTTTCAAAGGATTTTCTAAAACCAATTCTTCTCTCCATTTTAATTGCTTTTCCTTTGGCCTGGTACGCTTGTTACCAGTGGCTCCAGAATTTTGCATTTAAAACTGATCTCTCCTTTTGGGTTTTTATCGTGTCAGGATCTGTTGCCGTTATCATTGCTTTCACAACCATCAGTTACCAGGCTATAAAAGCTGCTATTGCTAATCCTATAAATGCCATCAGAGCCGAATAACATGTGGAAGAATTATTTTAAAACGACTATCCGGAATCTTACCAGAAACAAACTTCTGGCCTTTATTAATATTTTTGGACTAAGTGTAGCCTTTGCATGCAGCATACTTCTTTATCTGAATGCACGCCGGGAACTTTCTTTCGATTCTTTTTTTAAAGACAAAGAAAGAGTCTACGAAATTTATCATTATGCCCGTACAACTGCTGGCGATCGGATCACTACCAATATGGCTTTTCCGGTTGTGCCAACAATACAAAAAGAAGTTGGTGGTGTTGAACAGGCAACACGCTACATGCAAGGTGGAAGTCTGGTAGAGCTCGATAATAAAAAGTTGAGTGCGCAGATAAGCCTCGTGGACGAAGATTTTTTTAAAGTGTTTTCCTTTGATATTGCATACGGTAACAAGCTTAGTCCTTTAAGTAGTGCAGGTGATCTGGTTCTGTCTAAATTCGCTGCCAAAAAAATATTTAACAGGGAGGACGTGGTTGGGGAAAAGCTAAAGGCTGAGGTGAGTGGGGTCTGGAATACCTATGTTGTTTCCGCGGTTACAGAAGATTTTCCTAAAACCTCCTCTATAACTTATGATGTGCTGATTCGAATTGAAAATCACCCGGATTATGAAAAGGGAAAAAATAACTGGGATAACTGGAATCATTTTGGTTTTGTTAAGCTTGCCGGAAATGTTTCCGTTGATCGTTTTGAAGAAGATTTATTCCGTGTCCAGGAAAAATACGATCCTTCCGACACGTCTTATATGAAAAGCAGGGGATTTCTGGCCGATGCAAAGGGACGTTACAAAAGATTGAGAATTATGCCGCTCATGGAGATTCACACGAATGATTCTTCGCATCTGGGAAATACAGTTTCTAAAAGCACCATTTATACGATTTTAGTAATTAGTCTTGTAATATTGTTGATTGCCACTTTTAATTTTGTAAATCTCAATATCGCAAGGGCTTTTACGCGTGTAAAAGAAGTAGGGGTGAGGAAAAGTCTCGGAGCGCAAACTCAGAATGTATTTGCGCAGATCTGGGGGGAGAGTTTTTTAATCAGTCTTTTCTCGGTCTTAATTGGTTTGGTATTGGTGTCACTGTCCCTACCTCATTTTAAAAGGATTTTCAACGCCGGTCTGGAGTTAAAGCAGATTTTTTCTTTTACGTCACTGGCTACAGTATTACTTGGACTGTTTTTTGTTTCGCTCCTGGCAGGTGCTTATCCGGCTTTGACCATTGCAAGAATCAACACCGCGAACATTCTTCGTGGCAAGGTTTCTGTAAAACGTTCGGGGGGATTTAGAAATTCGCTTATTGTTACTCAATTTACCATTGCTTCTGTTTTAATTCTTTGCACTGCTATTGCGTTTAAACAGTTTGAATATCTGCTAACGTTTCCACTGGGATTTACGAAGGAAAATGTGGTAAGTATTCCGGTACCCGATGGGGAAAGAGGGAAGCTATTGCTGGAACGGTTAAGGAATAAACTGGCAAAGGATCCTGCAATCTTGAATATAAGTGGAAGTAGTATTAATGTTGGAATTGGTAAAGACGGGGGCGTGTCAAAATGGAGCAATGGATTTGACTATAAGGATAAAACCATCTTCAGTAACTGGATGACCGTGGACTATGATTTTATAAAAACCATGGGAATTCAGATTTTAAAAGGCAGAGACTTCAGCCGCGACTTTGGAGCAGAAACAAATAATGTAATTGTTACCGAAAGCATGGCCGCTCAGTTTGGTGAAAAAGATATGCTTGGGAAAAGTTTTATTCTCGATAGTCTGAGGCCACCTGTAACCATTGTTGGGATTATTCCGGATATACAATTGTACTCCCTGCATGAGAAAATAGAACCTATGACGATGGATGTTGCTATGGATGGTCCGGCTCAAATCTACTACCTGCTGGTTCGAACAGGTGAAGGAAATCCGTATACTACCATGCAAAAAATAGAAGCGGCGTTTAAGGAACTTGTTCCGGGGGGCGAGTACCAGGGAAGTTTTTTAGACGAGAACACTCAGAAACTTTATAATAAGGAAAAGAAACTTTCAGAACTTCTTGGCATCTTTTCAATTGTAGCGATTGTATTATCCTGTCTTGGTTTGTTTGCATTAGCTATGCTGATGATCCAGCAACGCGTGAAGGAGATAGGCGTTCGTAAAGTTTTGGGTGCTTCGGTTTTAAATATCCACCTGCTCCTTACAAAACAGTTTCTCGGTTTGGTTGTGTTGTCAATGCTTATTGCTGTTCCTTTGGCCTGGTATTTTATGAGCGAATGGTTGCAACGATTCCCTTATAAAACGTCGATGGACTGGTGGCTTTTTGTGTTAAGCGGCGCTTTATCACTCTTTATCGCGCTGTTAACGATCAGCTACCATACTGTTCGCGCAGCCTTATCAAATCCTGTAAAAAGTTTAAGAACTGAATAGTATGATACGCAATTATTTCCTGGTGGCTTTGAGAAATTTGTGGAGAAATAAATTCTTCTCACTTGTAAATATACTGGGTCTTAGCGTTGGCATTGCTTGCTGCCTGATTATTTTCCTGTATGCGAAAAATGAGTTGAGTTACGATCAGTTTCACGAGCGTAAAGATAACATCTATCAACTCGTAGCAGATATGACCAACCCTAACGGTGAGGTGCAAAAATTAAGTGTCACCGGTATGATGCCGGGTCCCGGATTTAAAAAACAATTGCCCGAGATCCAGGAGTACGTAAGGATCCAGAATGATAATTTTATTGTAAAGAAAAATAATGAAGTTTTTGACCAGGAATTATTTTACTGTGATGAAACTTTTTTCTCAGTGTTTTCTTTTCCACTTCTAAAGGGAAATCCAAATACGGCTCTTAAAGACATGCACTCTGTTGTACTCTCTGAAAAGACCGCACTAAAGTATTTTGGCAAGGAAAACCCCATTGGCCAACGCCTGGAAATGAATACGGGAAGAAAGACCGAATCTTTCATTGTATCGGGTGTTATGAAGGATGCTCCGAAGAACTCCAGTATTAAGCCAGAGATGATGATTCCCATGAAATTCAGTCAATCGCAGTATGACGATGTGCAATGGGGTAATTTTTTCCTGAATACTTTTTTCCTGATTAAGCCAGGAACGGATTTGACGAAGCTGGAAACCAAGTTCAATTCAATTTATCAACGCGAAGCTGCTGAGCAGATCAAGGAAATGGCAGAGAAATATGGGATGAAGGATAAAATTGTGTTTAAACTTCAACCTTTACTGAAAATGCATCTAAGCGAAGACTATCCAGCCACCAATGGTTTGGCAGACGCAAGCAAGCCCGTTTACTCGTATATTTTATCCGGAATCGCACTATTTGTATTGTTAATTGCCAGTTTTAATTTCATCAACCTCACCGTAGCCCGTTCACTAAAGAGGTCGAAGGAGATCGGGATCAGGAAAGCAATAGGAAGTTTACGCTCCCAATTGGTTATACAGTTCCTCGGAGAGTCTTTTGTTATTTGCATGGTGGCATTTCTATTCGCTATTCTTCTCGTTCAACTTCTTCTTCCGTTTTTTAATACCGTTTCTGATCGGTCGCTTTCATTCTCCTACCTCTTTGACTTAAAATTAGTTCTCGGTTTTGTGTCGCTGTTCCTGCTCACCGGACTACTCGCGGGATTTTATCCGGCCTTGGTTCTTTCGCGATTTAAACCCGTTGAAACGCTCTATGGGAAGCTAAAATACTCTGGCAAAAATTATATCTCAAAAGTATTGGTGGTTGTACAGTTTACCTTATCCATATTCTTGATTATTGCCACAGTAACAATTTACAGGCAGTTTAATTTCCTCGTGGATTTTGACCTTGGTTACGATGACAGTAATATCCTGACAGTGAGTACTCCGTCGCTCACCAAGGAAAAACTCGTTCTTCTGAAGACTGAGTTGCTAAAGTACCCGGTGATTAAAAAGGTGAGTGGAATGCAGGATGGGACAAATATTACCATGGCGCGCGTTAACGGTGAACAAGAAATGGATTTTGACATTAAACGCGTTGATGAGGATTATCTCAAGACTATGAAAATAAGTCTTGTTGCAGGACGTGACTTTTCGAAAGCTTTTCCGGGAGATTCAGTTAATTCTATATTGGTAAATGAGACCTTCGCAAAAAAAGCAGGCTGGAAAAATGCTCTCGGAAAAGAGGTAGATTTTTTCTATCGTAATAAAAAATTCAAAATCGTCGGTGTTTTTAAAGATTATCATTTCTCCTCGCTTAATGGAAAAATAATGCCTGAACTGTTGCATATGAATCAAAATTTCAACAGCTATAGAAAGGTGCTCATAAAGTTAAAGCCGGGAGTCGGAACTTCAGATCTGGCATTCATAAGTGAGATTTTTAAGAAATTTTATCCGGAAAAGCCCTATACGTATTCATTCAAGAACGAGGACAATCAGAAGCAGTATGACAATGAGGCAAAATGGAAAAAGATTATAACGTTCTCTGCCGTCCTTGCTATTTTCATTTCCTGCGTAGGTTTGTTTGCCCTCGCAGTGTTGTCTTCCGAGAGAAGAGCAAGGGAGATAGGTATTCGCAAAGTTTTAGGGGCCTCTGTCAGGGTTATTGTCAGACATCTTACGTTCGATTTCTTAGTCCTCATTCTTGTGGCCTCTTGCATAGCCGTTCCGCTAACCTGGTGGCTTATGAATAAATGGTTACAGAATTATCCTTATCACATTGAACTGAAATTGACTGTCTTTTGTTTTACGGTGATCATCGTGTTGTTGATTGCTTTTTTCACCATTAGCTTTCAATCTGTGAAAACAGCGTTATCAAATCCAATTAAGAGTTTAAGAACTGAATAATATGATTGAGTTAAAAAATATTTTTAAGTATGTAAGTCAGGGAGGAAATCAGGTTTTCCTCCTAAAAGATGTTAGCCTGGCAATTGAGCAGGGAGATTTTGTTTCTATTATGGGACCTTCCGGCTCTGGAAAATCTACTTTGCTAAATGTCATAGGAATGCTGGATACATTTGATGAAGGGGAATATCGTTTCCTGGGACAAGACGTTAAAGGTTTGAAAGAAAAACAAAGATCAGAAATCTATAAACAGAATATCGGCTTTGTGTTCCAGGCATATCACCTTATTGATGAACTGAATGTTTATGAAAACATTGAAACACCATTGCTGTATAAGAACTATAAAGCCTCTGAACGAAAGGCAATGGTTTCCGATATGCTCGATCGTTTTAATATTGTAGGGAAGAAGGACCTTTTTCCGAACCAGCTTTCGGGTGGACAGCAGCAACTGGTTGGGATCGCGCGGGCACTTGTATCGCAACCAAAATTAATACTGGCCGATGAGCCTACGGGGAATCTTAACTCTGCGCAGGGCGAAGAAATCATGCATTTGTTTCAGAAGCTAAACCAGGAGGGTGTTACGATTGTGCAGGTGACGCACTCGGAGAAAAACGCAGAATATGGAAAACGTATTATTCATTTGTTAGATGGTCGCCTTGAAAAATAAGATTTTAGTTTTTGCTCTCGTATTTTTCTGCTGCTCTTTATTAAAGGGGCAGGATTCTCTTTCCCTGAGTCTGGAAAAATGTATGGACCTGGCATTTAAAAACAACCTTGCGTATGCCAATGCGGAGTTGCAGTTCAACAATGGTCGGTCAAGGCAACAGCAGGCGGGTGCTAACTTTCTTCCAACAGTTTCCGGTTTTGCCAACCAGGGGATAAGTACAGGAAAGAGTATTAATCCCTACACAAATAGTTTTATAAACCAGGAAGTCACTACAGGACAGTACGGGTTAAGTGCGTCCATGAATCTCTTCAGTGGGTTTTCAAATATCAATACTCTGCAACAAAATAATAATGCCAGGAAAGCTTCGTCTTATGATCTGCAGCAAGCAAGGATAGATCTGCAGATTCAGGTGACTCAAATTTATGTACAGGTGTTGAACGCGGAAGAGCAAGTCAACCAGGCTAAAGCGCAGATAGAAGCAACCAACGAACAATTAAAACGGATCCAGAACCTTCATCAAAGTGGTGCCATTTCTCCTTCGGTATTGCACGATACCAGGGGACAACTCGCTAACGATAAAATTGCCCTGATCAATGCCCGTTCCTTTTTATTAAGCGCCAGAATGACCATGGCGGAACTTATCAATACTGAAATACCGGCCACAACAAAATTTGAGAAGATCAATACAGAAGTCTCCGCCGAAAAAACGGAACCCGATGGAGAACAATTATTCGGATCTCTTAAAGAACGGGCTCCCATGGTTTTATCGGGAAAGTACAAAACACGCAGCGTTCTTAACGCACTTTATGTGTCGCGGGGATCTTTATTGCCTTCTCTTGCTTTGGTTGGGAATATTGGTTCAAACTATTCCAGCGCAGCGGTATTGCAGCGGGCTGTGAGCGTGTTTGAAGCGCCGGGAAGTGACTATGTGATTGTGAATGGCACGAGTAGTCCGGTATATCAAAGGCAGACTGAATTTTCAAGCGAGAAGATAAATTTCAACAATCAATTAAGGAACAATCTTTTTACGTATATCGGCCTCAGTTTACAAGTGCCTATTTTTAATGGCCTCAGAACAAAACAGCAGATTGATTTCAGCCGGAATGCCTACGAATATACCAAGGTGCAGGAAAAAAACATGTCTACACGTTTCCGCAGCCAGGTTGTTATTGCTGCTAATGAATTAAAAAACTCTAAGGAAAAATATGTAATTTATCTTGAGCAGTTGAGTGACTATGAACAGTCTTATGAAATTGCAAAAAGCAGATTTGAAAAAGGGGCCATCTCTACTTTTGAATTTATTACGGCAAAAACCAATTACGAAAAAGCAAAGGCAGGTTCAATCACTGCCAAATACGAGTGTGTATATCGTAAAAAGGTTGTTGAACTGTATCAGGGGCTTTAAGTCAATTCATTTTATCTTTTTCCCTTTTTTCCAGATACTTTCTACACGATCTATGCAATCAAAATTATTTAAGGGGAGACCATTGACTAAAATAAAACTCGCTTCAGATCCAGGTTCTAACTTTTTAAAGTCCTTTATTTTGAAAGATTTATACACGTTTGATGTTCCAGCCTTTAAAACTTCGATTGGCGAAATACCTGCCTCATGAAGTAATTTTAACTCTTCAAAATAGTCGTCTCCGTAATTGAAGCTGTAATTTGGAGCATCGGTTCCGGCAAGAATTGGAATACCACTGTCGTATATTTTTTTTATTTCTATGAGTAGCTGCTCGTAACTAATAAGAGACATATTCCATTTTTCTGAATTTGCTTGCTCAAAAAGTTTTTTAGTTGCAAATAGAGTGGGAACCATAAATATTTTAGATGCCCTAAGACTGTCCAATTGATTTTTTGAAATAGTTCTGTCAATCCAGATATGTACCAGTCCGTCTACACCTTGCTGGTTCAGGATTAATGCGTCAGAAAGAATGGTGGCGTGGGCCACACAAATCTTTGCATGTTTATGTCCTGCGTCGATCACTTGTTTTGTTTGAGAAAAATTCAAAGTTGGCATCGCGGGTTCTCTGAAAATTTTAATATAATCTGCACCATTTTTAACTCTGTCGTCTACAAATTTTTCTGGACTTGTTATAGAATCTATTGTAGGAACAGTGACCCCATATTCCGTACCGTGTCCACCCGGAACTGTTGCGCCGGGACCCGAGGAGTAGTAGTAAGCATGGTCACTGAATTCACGATAATAACGCAATGATGCCGCACTCGCATCGGTGGTATGCATATCGAACGTTCCGAAAACCCCCGCATTAAGAGATTCTTTAAGATTTTCCTTTTGCCAGGCATGAACGTGGGCATTGAGTAGTGGAGGGATAACGGTTTTACCTTCTCCGTTAATAATCTGTGAGTTTGTTGGCCAGCTTTCTTTCTTGGTGATTTCGACAATACTATCGTTGGAAACAATAATATTTACGTTTGTTCGATAGTTTTCGCCATCGAACAAATTTGTGTTTTTTATGATAAAAATCTTTTTACTGTCAGTGCATGAAAAGAGAGAGAGCCCAATGATTATATATAGGAGAATTTTCATTTAGTATTGGAGCTCTCAATTCCAGATCTCATTCTTTTCAGTAAGAATCACAGGAGCGCCATCCGTTACCATAATGGTGTGTTCGTGTTGCGCCATATACCCTCCTTTATTACCAACCATGGTCCAGCCATCACTCAGAGTTTCAGCGTATGTTGACGTTGTTGAGATAAATGTTTCAATGGCAACAACAGAGTTCTTTTTAAACCGGTTTATATTGTATGGATCCTTGTAATTTGCAATTTCACTGGGTTCTTCGTGCAGACTTCTGCCAATACCGTGACCTGTTAAATTTTTAATGACTTTATAGCCACGTTTTTTAGCTTCCGTTTCAATCAGATAGCCAATCTCGGAAATTCTTACACCACCTTTAATGCTGTAAATTGCTTTTTGCAAAATTTCTTTTGAAGCATTAACCAGTTTCTGATGTCCGTTAGTATCTTCACCTAACACAAAAGAAGCCCCATTATCTGACCAGAATCCATTCAATTCTGCTGAAACATCAATGTTAACCAGATCACCTTCTTTTAAAATTCTCGCAGATGGAATGCCGTGACAAAATTCATTGTCCACGCTAATACATGTCCAGCCAGGGAACTTATATGCTTTAAAAGGAGCCGAGTTTGCACCAAAACTTTTGAGAATGTTTGCCCCAAAGTCATCCAGATCCTTCGTAGTCATCCCTGGTTTGGCATGCTCTTTCATTTGTTTTAAAGTATAAGCAACAATGTCACTTATTGCCTTCATTCCCGCAAGTTCTGCTTCTGTGGTTATCGACATGGCGATTGGTGTTTTTGAATGGCCTTTCGTGTTAAAAAATGTACTTCGAAAGCCATTGCAAATATAACACAAACAAGATAAGGCCCGGCTTTTATCCTTTCAGGATGAATTTACTTCCCTCCCTACTACCGATCAGTTTTATTCATTTCGGCAACCAAGCTTTCGATTAAAACCTTAGCATCTTTGTGTTTAAGCAGTGAAGCTGACTGACCTGCCCAGTACGCTTTAAAATCAAAATTTGAATTTTCTGTTGCGGGATATGCTTTTAGGAAACTCATAAATTTACTTTGCAGGGGATACGGCGCCAATAAACTCTCATTTGTTTTGAGTTCTTCTGTCAATCGGTTACGAATACCTCTGGAAAGCCTGCCGGTAAACACTTTTGTGAGTGTTGTATGATTTGCACGTTCTGTAAAAAGAATGTTTTTGTGATCCTGCGTCGCGTTAGATTGTTCGGTCGCTAAAAAGGCGGTTCCCATTTGTACAGCGTCTGCTCCTAAAGCCAACGCTGCTTTTACGCCTCTTGCATCTGCTATTCCTCCGGCAGCTATAACGGGAATGTTTACTGCGTCTGCAACTTGTGGAATTAAAGAAAACGTTCCGGTTAAGGAATCTTCGGCGGATTTTAGAAAAGAGACCCTGTGTCCGCCTGCTTCAAAACCTGTTGCAACGATAGCATCCACGCCTGCATTTTCCAGGGCCCGCGCTTCATCAACAGTGGTGGCCGCACCAATTGTTTTGATGCCTAGTGATCTGCATTTTTCCAGAATTGCAGCCGAGGGGATCCCATAAACAAAACTGAAAACAGGAGGTTTGACTTCAAAAATGGCCTCTACCTGTTCTTCAAATTGAGGTCCTAAATGACTTGGCATGTTTGGAATTTCCAGTCCGAGCTCTTTAAAGTAGGGTGCAAACAAGGTTGTGAGTTTCTTATAATCAGATTCTTGAAAATCTGCCAAAGGTGTATCTCTGTCGTTAACCCATAAATTTATATTAAACGGCTTATTGGTTTGAGATTTTATTTCGCGAACAATTCTAACAATTTCTTCCGCTGAAAAAGGTTGTCCCCCAAACGAACCCAGGCCTCCTGCATTACTCACGGTGCTGGCAAGGCTAACAGATGAGAGGCCACCTCCGAAGGGACCTTGTACCACGGGGTATTCAATGCCCAATAGTTTTGTAAATTTTGTTTTATTCCACATGATATTTGCTTTAATGAAAGAATAGGGCGAAGCATAATGTTTTTACTACTTCGCCCTTTTGAATTATTTTTTTGTTTGGGATAGTTTGTGCAGGAGTTTGTCTGCCACTTCTTCAGAGGATTGGGGATTTTGTCCGGTGATTAACAAACCCTCTTCTACAACAAATGAAGTCCAGTCATTTCCTTTCTGGTAAATGGCACCTCTTTCTTTTAATTTATTCTCGAGGGAAAAAGGCACTATGCTGCTCAGTTGCACAGCTTCTTCTTCTGTATTACAAAAACTTGTGAGCTTTTTGTCTTTAATGAGGTAATCACCATTCTTAAGTTTTACGTTAACCAAAGCTGCAGAACCATGGCAAACAAAGGCAATGGCTTTGTTTTGATTGTAAAAGGATTTAATTAATTCGATAGAGTTCTTGTCATTAGCTAAATCCCACATCGGGCCATGGCCACCAGGATAAAACACAGCATCGAAATTTTGTGCATTAACGTCTGAGAGTTTTTTTGTGCTCTTCAATAGGCTTTGTGCGGTTGGATCTGCAAAGTACCTTTTGGTGGATTGGGTTTGGAAGTTTGGTTCATTACTTTTTGGATCGATCGGGGCTTGGCCTCCCTTTGGACTCGCAACGGTCACTTCAATGTTTTTGTCGGTAAAATAATAGTAGGGCGTGGCAAATTCCTCAATCCAAAATCCGGTAGGTTTTCCAGTATTTCCCAGCTGGTTGTGGGAGGTTAAAACAAATAATACTTTTAGTTTTTTAGATTGTGCCTGTAAAAGTGAAGCGTTGATCGCAATTAAAAACAGCACTGTTGTGATTATATTTTTCATGATTAATTGTGTTTGGTTATTAATTTAATTTTTGGGCAATAAGTTTGAATTGTAGCACGAAGTCGTCGTAAATGAGATTGTCACCAAGATTTTGCAGGAATTTTCCAGAGCCGTAACGTATGTTGTAAAGTGTTCTATCGATAACAATTTCGCCGAGGGAATGTAGATAGTCACTAAATGTTTCTACTGTTGCGGTGAAAGATACCGGGTGCGAAATATCTTTAATGGTAAGTAAACCGTTTACCTGTTGTCTATTATTTTCTAACAATACGGCTTCCGTTATCGTCAGCTTTGCCGTGTTAAATTTCTCGACCGAAAAGAAATCGTCGTTTCGCAGGTGTGCCAAGAAGTTCTGATGGCTTTCCCGGTCCTCAATATCGGTAATGACAATGGAATTCATGTCGATATTCACTTCCCCACCTGTAATAAGACCGCTGTTTGTGCGAATAGAACCGCCCGCCACATTGATAGTGCCAGTGTGTAAACCGAGCACTTTTTTGCCGGTCCAGTTTACGGTACTGCTTGATTTTTGAATCTGAAATTGCGTCATAATTTAATTTTAAAATTTATGACACAAAGTTCTTCTGTGATTAATAAAAATCACAGGACATACTGCACAACTTTCCTGTGAGGTACATCACATTATTTTGCCGAAGAATTGAATCGGCTGAGGGTTTCCCTGGTTACTCCGAGGTAGGACGCGATTAAATGTTTTGGTACCTTTTGGAAAAGCTGCGGGTATTGCTCCAGGAGTTTATCATAGCGTTCTTTGGCGCTGCTACTTAATAAAGAGAGAATTCTGTTCTGCAGTGCTACATTTCTTTTGTTGGTTTTCTTGCGAAAAAAGTGTTCTATTTTGTGCATTTCCGCACATAGTTTTTCCCTGTTTTTAAAAGAAAGGCAAAGCACCTCCGTGTCTTCAATGCAGTCGATATTTACTGTTGCAGTCGTTTCATTATAATAAGCCTGGTAATCTGTAATCCACCAGTCTTGTAACGCAAATTGTATAATATGATCTTTCCCGTTTGCGTCGGTGCTGTATGATTTTAAGCAACCACTGAGAACAAAAAAATCATTTTCTACTTTTTGGCCTTCTTGCACCAGGAATTGATGTTTCCTGAACTTCTTCACCACAAAATGAGAGAGTACGTAATCAAACTCCTGGTCCGTTATTTTTACTATTTTTTCTATTTGTTGCCTTAGAATTTGACTCATTGGTTTATGTTCCGTGTCGCAAAGTTAAAGGTAATTATAAAGTAAAATTGAGTTGTCCACGAGGCATTATTTACCCCTAACGTTCCCCAAGCAGGCACGGTTACATTTTGAAACAGTATCTACCGAAAACGATATTTAAAGATACCAATGTTT
>JAEUTM010000039.1 GCA_016788025.1 Bacteroidia bacterium | reverse complement strand
CTGAGCTGTTGATGTCTTAGAAGCACCAAGCGCCCATTGCCATCTTATAATATCGTCAATAGATTGGTCATTCAGCCACAAGTTACCACCGCAGGGATTAACGGTATAAGCGAAACTGGTTGTTGGCGTGGGCAGCACCTGGATTTGGGTTGTTAGAGTCTTGCCACAGTTATATCCTAAGGTATTGTTTAAAATGTCTACAGTGTAAATAGTAGTGATCGTAGGACTTGCCTGCGGCACCGCAACATTCGGATTGTCCAGTGAACCCGCAGGAGTCCATGTGTAATTATTCCCTCCACTTGCTGTGAGAGTGGTTACTGAGCCATAACATAAAGTAGACTCGCTCACAGCACCCGGTGAAAAATTAAGAATGCCTACCGTATTTGTTATAATGTCCTTGCAGCCTTTGGCATCGGTAACAGTTAAGGTCACATCATAGATCCCGTTGCCCGGATACGTATAACTAGGAGCCGTTACCGTTGTTGTTGGTGCACCATCACCGAAGTTCCACAGATAGGTATAAGGTCCTGTACCTCCCGAAGTGTTTTGCGAGAAGGAAACGGTGTTTGTGCATTGCCCGCCGACAACATTTAAATTACTGCTTGGTTTTGGAAGGACTGTGACGTAAGTAACCGTTTTATCCGTTTTGTTGCAGGTAAGATTATCCTCTACCGTTAAAGAAACGGTATAAGTTCCTCCGGCAGTGTATGTAACGGAAGGATTTATGGTATTGCTTGTCACAACACCGTTACCAAGGTTCCAGGTATAGGTGGCCCCGGAGCCAGGCGGAGGTGTTGCGTTTGTGAAATTAACCGTAAGCGGCGCACAGCCCCCCAGTGTGTTTGTATTTATGGTGGCAACGGCCATCTGCAATTGAAAGTCGAGTTTTACAACGCCATTATTACAATTGCTTGAGTGATTAGGGTTACCAAAGGTTCCAGGCCATGCGCCGGGGGTAACGGGCCAGTCATCATTTCCCCCGCAACCAGCACAAGCAGATTGATAAATCCTTCCACCCGGATCAAAACGGGAGGTTCCACCATCCACGTGTTCATCACTGAACTGACCACCAAAATAAGAGCCGTATTTTAAAGCCTGAGCATTTGAATCAAGGCCCATAAAATAAAAATCAAATCCATCTGTGCTGCTTTGTGTCGGCTGGAACAAAGGCATATTGTTCATGGCAACCGAGGCCGGATTATTCGACAGAATATCTCCACCCCAACCCGAAACATAAATATTATTACACTTATCCACGGCAAAGGCGCATGGTGATATGTCGGTATTATTTGTTTTGCTACCGAATACCATTGACATGTTCTTTGCACTGAGATCAGGACGATATCTTGTAATGAACTGATGTGTCCCGGGATTATGATATGGCACAATAACACTGGAAGTGCTTACAGTTACATTTACAACTGGCATGTTACCCAGAGACTGTCCATACACAAAAATATTAGCGTATTTATCACTTTGAATAAAGTAACATTGATCGTAACTATTTGTTCCCACAAAGGTGGAATGTAAAATCCCATTTCCGGCGCTGTTGAGATGAACTATAAAGCCATCTGTTTTTCCACCGTTATAGGTTGTGCTTTGCGCGCCCGTTGTGGTTGGGAAATTAGAACTGCAGGTTCCGCCTGTTACAAACACTTCAAGCTGATCGTTTACGATAAGTGCATTTCCACAGTCATTCAGGCTTCCGCCTAAATACGTTGAGTACAATAATTGCGTAAGGTTTGAATTAAGTTTTGCAACGATGGCATCCTGTTTTCCTCCCAGGGTATTATCGTAAGCATTTACTGTCGGAAAATCAGAAGAACGGGTACTGCTGGCGATATAGATATTATTTAAAACATCCAGTTGAATTTCACCGCGGTACTGATCACCATAATTATTCTGAAGAGAGTCTACAAAAAATTCAACAAGAGTGTTTGTGCCACTTCCGAGTATGGTTGTATGATTTACGTGGTTCACACCATCATTGTCTGTCCCTCCGAGGTAGGTTGCTCCAAGCAGAGTGGTTCCCGCAGAGTTTAACTTGGCAACGTAAATATCTGTGCCTGCATTAAAGGTAGTGCCATTAAAAACAAAAGCTAAGTTAGGTCCTCCGGCAAAGGTATTATCGTAAGCACCCGCAACCATCGGAAAATTACTCGATCCTGTTGCGCCATAAAAACACAGATTGTCGTTGATATCCACAATCATACTGCTTACAATCTCCGAACTTGATCCTCCCATATACGTGGAATACAAAAGTGTAGTACCTGTTGAATTATATTTTGTGATAACTACATCGGTATTTACATTGTTGGCAAAACCGGTAAAAGAGACTGAGAAAGCACCGGGAGTAGTTGGGTATCCATTGTTAAAACACGTTCCTCCGGCATACAAATTTCCCTGTGTATCATAAGTTGCCGTCATACCAAAGTTATCGGCCGAAGAACCAGACTGGGCGGCAAAAACCAGTATTGGATCAATCACCAGTTCATATCTGTTGTCGAAACCTTCCGGAAATTCAAAACTCAATACATTATTCTTAAAATTGTAGGAACATTTTACTTCTCGGGTCTCACCGTTAATCACCTGGTAGGCATAGGGTTTTTGTTCAACAACTTCGCTTACTTCCAGTTTTATAACCAGGGCCCCTTCATTCAACCTGATATTTTTTACACCTTCGTAACGCACCCTGATCTTGGAAGGATCGGCATTTGGCTGTACACGAAAGTTATACTTCAAACCTTTTGTGGTGGTAAATACTTCATAATCTATACCATTGTAAACATTTCTAAGAAATACCTGGTGGTAATTTCTGACGTTACATTTCCATTTTGTATGATCACTCCCCAGAAAAAAATTCTCATAGTCCTTGCCTTCCTGCATCTTTTCTACAACAGGAGAAGGGTTGGAATTTTCAAAGATCATTTTATAGGCGTGAAAACCAATATTAAAATCTTTGACCGTATTTTTAAGTATCCCTCCATGATGAATAGCGCGATACTTCTTCTTATCATAAAAACTAAAAGTTAACCCGTTTTTCTCCAGGAAACAGGCACCACCATCCAGTTGAGCCCTGAAAAGTATCGGTTCATTCCACTGTCCAAGGTTTTCGGTCAGGCGGATCGACGGATCCACATGAGGGCTGACAACCATTGAATTGTGCTGATGCTGGGACAAAGAAAGGTTAATGCAGAAGACGCAAAAAAGTATTGGGAGCAGTTTAGAGCGCATTAACCAAATATACAATTTTCGTGCCCCATTTGCAATAGGCGGTTCCCACTTAATTTAGTACTTTTGCAGGCCTATGCCAAATGTAGTAGCCATTGTCGGAAGGCCCAATGTGGGCAAATCAACCTTGTTTAACCGTTTAACAGAAACGCGACAAGCCATTGTGGACGAAGTGGCCGGAGTTACGCGCGACAGACACTACGGCAAGGCCGA
>JAEUTM010000026.1 GCA_016788025.1 Bacteroidia bacterium | reverse complement strand
AGAAAAACAATACTAAGGGAGTTATCATCACATGGTATTTCATGCAATGGTGAAGCAAACAACGGACAGGAATTATTAAAATTGTTGCAAAAGCGAGAAGCAGACGTGGTGCTGCTTGATCTGGAAATGCCGGTAATGGACGGAAATGAAGCATTGAAGATAATTTCAGAAATTTATCCAAACGTTAAAGTTGTGGTGTTTACCGGTTACGATGGTCCGGCTTTAATTGAAGATTATTTTGCCAGGGGTGTGAAGGCTTATTTATCAAAACATGAAATGGCTAACAATATTCAGCAACTGGTTGAAGTGATTTGTAAAGTACACGAAGGTGAAACATACCCGCCGCAAAATTCCGCTTACCCGGGTTATTATAGCAACCGGCAAAAAGAAATCATCTCGATGATCTGTCATGGGAAAACAAACAAAGAAATTGCCAGGGAACTGGGAATTGTAGAAAGGTCGGTAGAAAAACAGAGACAGAAAATTTATGAGAAAGCAAACGCGGATGGCACGGTGGCTTTTTTGCGTTATGCTTTTAAAAATGGTTTAGACTTTTTGGGTGTAAAAAGAACACACGTATAATTTTCTAAAAATAAAAATCCCCGGCACCTTATCAGTGACCGGGGATTTACTTATTCGATTGAAACAAACTTATGGTTGGGCTGGTTTAGGGCCTGTCAGGTGTTTGTCGAAAAATTTTTCCATTTGACCATAAAAATCAAAACGATTGTCTTCGTTATGGAATCCGTGACCCTCGTTGTCTTTTACCATATAATCAACAACAACACCGCGTTTTTTTAATCCTTCCACAATCTGATCACTTTCCGCTTTATTTACACGCGGGTCATTAGCGCCCTGGGCAATAAATAAAGGCGCTTTAATTTTATCTGTGTGTAAAGCTGGTGAGGCTTCTGCCAGAAGAAGACTATCCTTCACAGGATCTCCAACCATTTCGTGGAATTGATCCAGGTATGGCTTCCAGTATGGAGGAATTGTTTTCATAAATGTGAAGAGATTGCTTACACCAACGTAATCAACAGCGCATGCATAAAGATCTGGCGTAAAACAAATTCCGGCCAGTGTTGTATACCCGCCATAACTTCCACCATAAATGGCAACACGTTTTGGATCTGCAACACCCTCTTTAATCAGCCATTGAACGCCGTCGGTTACGTCGTCCTGCATTTTTTTGCCCCACTCCTTAAATGAAGCCATCCAGAACTTTTTACCGTAACCAGTACTTCCCCTGAAATTCATCTGGAATACAGCATAACCGCGGTTGGCCAGGAATTGCGCCTCCGGATTATAACCCCATCCATCTCTTGCCCACGGACCGCCATGAGGATTTACAACCACAGGTAGATTTTTTCCATCACTGCCTTTAGGAAGCGTAAGGTAACCATGAATGGTTAAACCATCGCGTGATTGATACGTAAT
Organism: Bacteroidia bacterium; assembly: GCA_016788025.1. GTDB lineage: Bacteria > Bacteroidota > Bacteroidia > B-17B0 > Aurantibacillaceae > Aurantibacillus. Next base: position 597 of record JAEUTM010000026.1, on the reverse strand, counting down.
TGGTTTTGTATAAGCCATGTTCTCTTCTTCAATCCAGGGATAAGCATCTGCAACTTCTTTCGTGTTTTTAGTCGCGAAATCATAGAGGTAGTATTTTCCGGGAAGACGATCGTTTCCGGTCCACACAATGGCCTTTGTTTTATTGTCGTCGTGTGCCGTTACGTATACCTCATACCCTTTAAATTTATTTTCAAGATCTTCATGAATGGCTTTCCATTCCGGATCAAAGAAATGACGTTCTGCTTTTTCACCTTCCCAGTATACGGCGGCCAGGCGTTTCTTCTGCTTATCGTAATCCATTCCGTCAATGTCGTAGTCAGGATTTGAATACAACTCTTTAAGCTCCTTTTTGGCGATTGGATCGTATTCAACCAAAGCCACTTTATCTCTGCCAATATTTGTAAGTACATACATGTTTTTATTCAGAGAATCAAAACCAGCAGGACTAAACGAATCTTTAAAAGAAGTAGTAAGTAGCTCTTTAAACGGTTCCTTTTCGTTTGCGCGATAATAGTAAGTGTTATTTACACCATCCGTTTTTGATGCCAGCCTGATTACACCATCGTTATCTGTGTACCATGAATCGTAATTCAGTTT
>JAEUTM010000604.1 GCA_016788025.1 Bacteroidia bacterium | reverse complement strand
AGCCCGAATGGAGCAAACACAACCAGCTGCTTCCTGAAATTATAGAGTACGTAAAAAACAATCCGAAATGGATGATCAGTTTGCAGACTCACAAGTATATGAATATTCCCTGATCACCTCTTGATACCCTGGGCGTATTCCATTAGTCCATTGTAATAAGACCTGGCTACATTCATTACGCGCTCGTTGGTTTTCACACCGTAAAGATCTTTGTCGGACCGCATTAAAATTCTGGATTCATTCTCGTTATCCTGATATAGACTTTCACCATAAACAAGTACAGAATTTATTTTCCGGCATAATACCAGGTTTCTGCAAAATACACCAGGACTATTTGTTTCCAGGCAATTGTCTTTTAAATAAGAGGCATCCTGTGACTTAGCGATGGCGATGCTTAAAACTGAATTAAAATTTCTGACGGTATACGCGGAAAGAACTTCTGAACGGTTAAGCTGATCGCTTAATAACATGCGCAGGAAATGCATTTTACTTTCGGTTTTTGAAAGATTATCATTTGTATAAGCTCCGCCAATAAAAGCCATTGAGAAATTCTTTTTGGTATGCTGTTTCCAGGGCGCATTTTTTTCATCCACATTATAGTGAATGATGACCGTTATGTCCGGTTGAAAATCGTTGATTTTTTTTGCCCTGTTTGCGAGATCGTAGTCCCTGAAAAAGTCCCAAAAGAAGGTATATTCATTGCACTTTTGAAGCTTACGGTGTTTTTCAGGTGGCATGTTTCCCGCTTTAAGAAGGCTGTCAAGAGTTCTTTTCCGGTGATTCCTCATCCATGTTTTAAAATTGCAGCCAAACGAAGTATGATCCGCTTCATTACGACTCATAAACACTATAGCGCCCTGTTCTTCTAACATGCCTTTAAGGATAGTTGCGGTATGAAAGGTTAAGAGACTTTCGAATAATTTAACGGTATCCGGATTTCCGCTTGCAGAATCCTTTACGAAAAACAAAAACTTCTGCTCCGCCTGAGCATCCGCAAGGTTCGTGGAGAAATGCCCTGGATCGAGGGCAATCTTCATTCCTTTTAGGGGCATTAACTGATCTGAAGCCACAGGATATTTCTTCTGTGACGCGTTGTAAAGACTGTCGAGTTGTTTTTTTGATAAAGGCTTCAAACCTTTTGTCCTTAAAAGCGCCTCTTGTTGTGCAGGTGTACTCTGTTCAAAAAACAAGGAAAGCGCCGGTAATTCTTCTTCGTAGAACGTGTATTCCTTTTTACCCTGTGGATTAAAATAGCTCAAAGAATTTTCAGAAAATTTCACTGAACCATTCAAAGAACCGTGAAAATTGAGATATGTGCTGAACCGTTGCTGGCATTGTTTTATTGTTTGTGCTTGCAAACAAAAACATAAAAAAATAAACACGGTGGCAAAAACTCTCATGATCTAAAAATATATCAAATCATTATTTTAATTTTATAACTCAAAAGTTCTTATGAGTCAACTTATGTTAACAGATGCGCAGGAAAAAAGCATTTTGAGGGAGTGTAAGTTCCACACGTCCCGTTCAGGTGGAAAGGGTGGTCAGAATGTAAATAAAGTAGAAACAAAGGTTGAAATTGAATTTGACCTGAGAAACTCCCTTGCTCTCAGTGAGGAGCAAAAGACCCTGCTCATGAAAAAACACAGCGGACTTATTGATGATTCATTTATTAAGATAACTGCGGTCAAATACAGAAGCCAGTTGGAGAACAAAGAAGAAGCCAAGAAAAAACTCATACAACTGATAAACAGACTTCTTAAGCCTGTTAAAAAACGGGTAGCCACAAAACCCGGTAAAAAAGCCAAAGAAACCAAACTTCAGAATAAAAAACACACTTCCGAAAAAAAATCCCTTAGACGTAAAATTTCTGATTTTTAAATGAAATTCTCATTTTTAAAAAGCCCGTTGTTAACAATAAAATATGGGGTATTGACGTTAAAATGCAGCCAGATTATGAAATTTTTGGCTTAAATTAGTCGATAATATGTTCAAACACATCCCCTTTTTCCTTCTTTTCGGCATATTTGGTGCGCAGGCACAAACTGCAAAATACAGCAACGAATTTTTGAACATTGGTGTCGGAGCGCGAGCTCTTGGCATGGGCAATGCAAATGTAGCCTCTGTGGAAGGTGTGTATTCTGGTTACTGGAATCCATCGGGATTATTAAAACAGCAAAACAACATTGAGGTTGGCTTGATGCACGCGGAGTATTTTGCCGGAATTGCCAAATACGATTTCATCGGTGCCTCTAAAAAAATAGACAGCAACAGTGTGGCCGGGATTTCAATCCTGAGATTCGGAGTCGACAACATACCAAATACACTGGACCTTTTAGATGCCAATGGTAATATTGATTACAACCGTGTTACTACGTTTAATGCTGTTGATTTTGCCGCCTTGTTAAGTTACGCGAGATCTTTACCCAAACTCAAAGGTGTTGATCTTGGTCTGAATTTTAAAATCATCAGGCGAAAATTAGGCGAATTTGGAGGATGTTGGGGAGTCGGTCTTGATCTGGGGGCAAAATACAATCATAAAGGATGGACCTTTGCTGCCATGGCACGTGATGTTTCGGGAACCTATAACGCCTGGAGTTATAGTCTTGATGAAAAACAGAAAGCTACGCTTCTTCAGACCGGAAATGAACTTCCGACCTCTTCAACAGAAGTTACTTTACCAAAACTGATTCTTGGCACCTCAAAAAAGATTACCGTCTGGAAGGAGAGGATATCAATTCTTGGAGAGCTTAATTTGATCAACACATTTGATGGCATGCGGAATACTGTGATCAACTCCAATGTCTGGAGTATGGAGCCGGCATTCGGCATTGAAATTGGATACAAAGGATTTGTTTTCCTGAGAGGAGGACTTGGGAATATTCAAAAACAACTTAATGACAGGGCTACGGTTTATATAACTACAGTTCAGCCCAACTTTGGTGTAGGTGTAAAATATAAGATGTTTACTTTGGATTATGCTTTGACAGATATTGGCGACCGTTCGGTAGCATTGTATTCGAATATTTTTTCATTAAAAATCGATATCAATAAAAAAATGAACAAGTGAGAAAACTATGCATTCTCTTTATAGTTTGTTTGTTTTCCTTCCCTGCCAAAGCCCAGCATTACGGGAATGACTGGATTCGTTTTTCCCAACAGTATTTTAAAATCCCTATCGGAAAGGAGGGCCTTTACCGGATTGACCAGGCTATTCTCGCGAATTATTTTGACCTTAACCAGGTAAACCCTGCAAACTTCCAGGTTTTTATCAAGGGCAAGGAACAGTTTATTCAAATTCAGGGAGATTCAGATGGTAAAATAGATCCGGGTGACTACATTCAATTTTATGCAGAAAAATATATTGGTGATGTTGATTCCCTGGTTTACACGAACATTAAATATGTTCCTAATCCCTATGCCGGAATCTATAACGACACTCTGTATGCTTACCTCACGCTAAATAATTCAACAACAAATAAGCGCTATCAAAACGAAACGGACACCGCTACGTTATCCTATCCAGCGGTCAACTACTTTTATACAGAAAAGGTTTTCACCAGTCCAACCAATTACAATGAAGGCGGTGTTTATGATAACGAATCCCTCGATCCACATATAACACAGGAAGAAGGAAGAGGAAGCATCATTTCAAAGGGCGGCTCCTGGTCTTTTCCGGCATTTGGTTTAAACGTATACACGGTTAGTCCCCTGCCCTTTTATGTAAATATGAATTATTCTGGTCTCAGCCGGGCCTCTGATTACAATCCTGATCACAGCATTCAAATATTTCACAGTGACCAAAACAATAATTCAGTGTTGTTGAAAGATACGTCATTTTATGGATATGCCCCCATCAGGCATAACTTTATATTAAATTCACAAAACACTAACAATCAGACCACCTTCACGCTCAGTGCACAAACAACCGCCTCTCTTAGCGGGCTTTGTTACACTATGGTACATTATGTGCGTTATTTTTATCCGCATAATCTCAATTTAAACAACCAATCTACCTTTAAAATGCAGGTTGAAGATCACGCAAGTTCTTCGAAATCGTCGTTTTATTTTTCCAATTTTAATGCTGTTACTTCAAACTCCGTTTTCCTTTTTGATCTGACTGCCGGGAAAATTATTTCAACAAATTTTAATGGCTCATTGGTAAATGCGGTTATTCCAAATGGCGGCGGAAAGAGGACATGTGTATTAGTTGCAGAAAAAGATACCGTTGCCGTTAAAAAACTCATTAAGGTAAATCAAACTGGAAATTTTACAGACTATAAGAATAAACCCGCCAGTAAACCCTACGTGCTGATCTACGCTGCGCCGCTTCAGTCGTCGGCGCAACAATATAAAAATTATCGCGAGAGCAATGATGGTGGCAATTACACTGTGATAGAAGCTAATATTGAGTCATTATACGAACAGTTTTCTTATGGCATCCGCAAACATCCGGTCGCTATCCGCAATTTTGTATCCTACCTTAAAGACAGCCTTGGGACTCCGCCACACTACGTCTTCCTGATTGGCAAAGCGGTTTCCTTCCACCAAAGCCTGTATGCGAACTACGATGCCGTTAACCAATTGCCGAGCTTTGGCATTCCGTCAAGTGACGCAATGCTTATGAGTGCTTTATCAGCCACTGCAACGAATGCATACTATCCTGAAATTCCCATTGGGCGACTTTCGGCAATGAACGATAACGAGGTTTTAATTTATCTGTCTAAGGTACAAAGCCACGAAAAATCGGGTCAGGCTGACTGGAAAAAACAAGTTTTACATTTTGTTGGAGGTGACGGTGAGGCTTTGTCGGACAAGCTTGAAAACTACATGAACGGTTACAAAGAGATTATTGAAGACACCTTGTTCGGCGGTAATGTAACCACCTTCCGCAAGAATACAAACGCCCCTATTCAAACAACTGTGAGCGACAGCATCAAAAAAACGATTAACAGAGGTTCTGGCATTTTTACGCTCTTTGGTCATGGTTCCCCTGCTGGATTTGATCAGGCTGTTGATGATCCAAACATGTACAGCAATACCGACAAATATCCGCTATTAATAGCAAATTCATGTTTCTCGGGCGACATGTATGATCCCAAGTACAAATCTGTTAGTGAGAATTTTGTGTTTGCGGACAAAAAGGGGAGCATCGCGTTTATCGCTTCGAGTGCGTTTGGTTACGATGATGCATTAAACGCATATACCTCGGAATTTTATCGGGCTCTGTCAGGCACACAATACAACCAGGGAATTGGTGATTTTGCCAAAACGGCGATTTTTAAAAATTCATCAAGTCTCTACCTGCACCGATTGGTTGCTTTAGACATGTCTCTGCATGGCGATCCGGCTTTGCGCATTTCCAATGGCCTTTTGCCAGACTATCAATTAAACGTAGCCGATATTAAATTTGACCTAAAAAAATATACCGATTCGCTTGGCATATTTATTAACTATAAAAACCTGGGAAAGGGCGTTAAGGACAGCTGCGCCCTTAGAATAGAAAGATATTTCCCTAATGGTGATACAACGGTGATATTGAAACATGTAAAAACACCAATGTATCGCGATAGTTTTAAGATTTATCTCGCTATAGATTTTAATAACGGAATTGGGTTGAATAAATTCAGTATCAAAATCGACGCCCTAAATGAAATTAACGAGAGCAGCGAAACGAATAACGGAACCAATAACCCAATAGATTTTTTTATTCCGGGCGGAGATATTCTGCCCGTATATCCTTACAAATATGCAATAGTTCCCAAAACCAGTACTATTACGTTGAAGGCTTCTACTACGGATCCTTTTGCGCCACAAACCAGTTACAGACTTCAGCTTGACACGAGTGATAAATTCTCAACCCCCTTTGCAAGCACCTTAATTACGTCAACTGGCGGTGTTATTGAATGGAAAGCAACGCTTCCTTACCCCGATGGCACTGTCTATTTCTGGCGGGTTAGCCGCGACAGCATCTCCCCACAAAAAACCTACTTATGGAAAGAAAGTTCATTTCAAACCCTAAGTGATAAAAGAGGCTGGTCACAGGCACACTTTCACCAATTCAAAAACGATGGATACCAATATGTAACGTATAAGAAAGCACAGAGGCAATTTACATTTGAAAACTCCAAACACGGAATTCAGGCAAGGACAGGATTATGGCCGTATTTAAGATATTACTCCATAAACGCGTTTTACGACAGTGAGACGCTCGATGGTTACTCTTCCGCCTTCGACGGCTGGAACTTTGCCGTGTTCGATACTGTTACTGCTCAACCGCAAAAAGTGCTAAGCTTAAACTACCCGAATGCTGGTTTTGGTCAGTATAACAACTGTGTTTTCAGTGAAAATGGTATACGCTACGTTTATTCGTTTGGCAATTTTAATGCCTGTGGATCTGCTCCGAACTGGCAAAATGATATGCTTAACTTTATCAATGCCATTCCCACCGGGCTATACGTACTGGCCTATACAACCGGGGTGAACATACCAGGAAATACACAATACTCTCAAATTTCAACCTATAGCAATGCTCTTTACCAGGCCTTTGGAACGCTGGGTGCAAAAAACATCAGCACCACTGCAGACACCACAGCCTATATTCTTTTCGGTAAAAAAGGAATGAGTCCCGGACAAGCTAACGTAGTTACCTCACCCGACAAAAAAACAATTATTACTCTTGAAGATAGTATTAGTACGAAATGGCATAGCGGTTACATTTTATCAGAACCCATTGGTCCCTCTTCAAAATGGAACAGTATGCACTGGCAGGTTACAAGCAGCGATATAACTGCAGGCGATACAACCGTACTAAAGCTTATTGGAATTAAACATGATGGTCAGGTAGATACCCTTGCCAGTTTTCCACAAGATAGTGCCGATGTTTATTCTTTAGCATCCTATGCAAACGCTAAAACATATCCTTATTTAAAAATGATTGCTTTTATGCGGGACAATGTTCACCGCACATCACCACAATTAAACCGCTGGCAGATTATGTACGATGAAGCACCCGAGTGTGCGATCAATCCGCTGAAGGGTTTTGCTAGCATTAACGACACGCTTATGGAAGGGGATGAAGTTGAGTTTAGGTTTCCTCTGGAGAACTTGAGTACCAGTAACTTTGAAGATAGTTTAGTGATTACTTACTGGATTGAAGGCAGTAATGGCAATAAAATTTTGTTACCCGACAAAATGAAAGCCAAACCTTTTCAACCGGGACAAATTCTTGTAGACACGATAAAAATCAACACCTATCAGCTTCGAGGTAATAATGCATTATGGATCTATGCAAACCCGGTAACTCACAGTAAGTACCAGAACGAACAGGCCCAGTTCAACAACATTGGCCGATATGCCTTCCGGGTAAATAAGGATCTGACAAATCCCTTGCTGGATGTTACTTTCGACGGTATAAGAATTTTAAATGGAGATATTGTTTCTGCTAAACCTGATATTTTAATTACCCTTAAAGACGAAAATAAATTTCTGGCCCTGAACGATACTGGCAGCTATATTGTGTCTATCATGGCGCCTTGGCAAAACACCATGCGCCGTTTGTACTTCGCAAGAGATCTTGAATTTACTCCCGGCACCCTGCCAAAAAACAGTAGCAGCATTCATTACCGGCCAAATTTCACAGTTGATGGGAAATACACACTAATTGTTCAAGCCTACGACCGAAGTAGTAATATATCAGGAGCACAAGATTACCGTGTTGAGTTTCTCATCGATTCTAAACCAAGCATCACACAAGTGTTGAATTATCCGAATCCTTTTACCACTAGCACGCGATTTGTATTTACACTTACCGGCAGCGAAGTCCCTGAGGTCTTTACAATACAGATCATGACCATCAGCGGCAAAATGGTTAGGGAGATCACAAAAGGCGAACTGGGCAACCTTCATATTGGAAGAAATATTACTGAGTATGCATGGGATGGCAAGGACAATTACGGGGATCGTCTGGCCAATGGCGTTTACCTATATAGGGTTATCACTAAACTGAATGGCGAAAATGTGGATAAAAACAATAGTGGCGCCGATAAATACTTTACAAAGGAATTCGGCAAAATGGTGCTTATGCGCTAGCTAAAATTTGATTTTGAGCCCTTTCTTATGAGCAAAATTCGGTTATTTTTGTGATTTTTATTACTTGCTATGGCTCAGCCTTCTAAAGTTAAAAGTAACACTCCAGCAACTAGTCCTTATCAAAAACTGGGCGCCCTTCTTAATAAAAAACATGCGTTTCTGATTCTTATTATCCTCGGCATCATTTTGGCCGTTATGAATTTTAACGCCAGAATGAGTGAGGCCCATGACGATTCTCTTTACATTGAAGCCGGCTATCGTTACGTTCACGAGTTCCCATCTTATTATTACACGGCCAACGCCCCAATGTATCCTATGTTTCTGGCACTGCTTACGCTCATTTTTGGGACCAACTTTATCGTTTTCAAATTATTTTCGTTGCTTTTTTTTGTTGGCGGAGCCATTATGTATTATAAGGCCATTGACAAAAAAGTACCCGAGATCCTGAAATATTTTGTACTTACTTTTTTATCCATCAATCACCTGATTCTTTATTATGCCAGTCAAACCTTCTCAGAGGCTTTTTATATGCTGGTACAGGCAACATTTTTCTACTTTTTCCTGGAATATAATTACGGCGATAAACCTTTTTCAGACAATCTTAAAATGGATTATAAGAAATGGCTGATCATTGGTTTGATGATGATGCTGTTAACGCTTGCTAAAAACATTCTTTTGTTTGGAATTGTGGCCATTGTATTGTTTTATCTTTTTCAAAAAGATTACCGCAAAGCCTTGTTCTCTCTGGTTTCTTTTGGGATTTTTAAAATGGCCTATGAGCTTGTTAAAAGCGCGGTTTGGGGTAGCTCAGCCATACAATATAAATCGCAAACAAACATCTTATTAAATAAAGACCCCTATGATGCTTCGCAAGGGCAGGAAGATCTGATGGGATTTGTTGGCAGATTCACAGATAACATAGGCTTGTACCTCGGTAAACGCTTCTATCAGATCCTGGGTTTTATGGACGAGGAAAACACCAGGGATTCTTACTTTCTTGCTTTTATTGTTATGGGATTAACTTTTTATGGTCTTTACCGGGCCATAAAAGATCGTCAAAAGGTGATAAGTTTCTTTATATTTTTCGCCGGCTCCATTGCCTTTGGAACTTTTTTCGTGCTTCAGGCGCGTTGGGATCAGCCTCGTTTTATAATGGTTCATATGCCAGCACTTCTGCTGGGAATGACCTACGGTATTTATAGACTTCTTGAAAAAGACAACCTGAACCAGAGAATCTTTGTTGTGCTCCTAATCTTGCTTAGCGGCTCAATGTTTCTTTCAACAATGAAAAGAGGAATTAAAAACATGCCCATCGTGTCAAAAAACATGAAGGGAGATATTTATTACGGTTATACACCGGATTGGCAGAATTATTTAAAACTAAGTGCCTGGTGTAAAGACAGTCTGCCTGAAAACAGTCTTGTAGCCTGCCGTAAAGCCCCAATGAGTTTTGTTTATGGAAAAGGAAAACACTTCTTCCCGATTTATTCGGTAATTGCCAGGGACCCGGCAACTCAACAATCTAATCCTGACAGTGCGCTGGCAATTTTTAAGCGTAACAAAGTAACACATGTTCTGATTGCCAGCTTAAGAGCCAATCCAAAAGTAAACGATGGTAATATCATCAATACGGTACATCACATCGTTGCCCCCATTGCAGAAAAATACCCTCAGAAACTAGTGCTGTTAAAACACATGGGTGATATTGAACCTGCAGAACTTTACGAGATAAAATATTAAACGTGGATTTTAACTATACCAAAATAAAATTCGGTAACTGGCTCTTTAAAAACTGTTTTCCGCTCTACAATTTCACGTACAGGAGATTTAAACTTAAGAACGATCGTACAGAAATTGAAGTTCTGAGAAGGATCATTAAACCAGGTGATCATATTCTTGACATTGGCGCAAATATCGGCTTCTACGCGGAACTTCTGTCTGACATGACAGGCCCTACTGGTCAGGTCTATTGTTTTGAGCCAGACTCGGTGAACTTCAGATACCTGCTTAAAAATACAAAGGGCCTAAAAAATGTAACCTTGTTTAATAAAGCTGTTTCTTCCGAAAAGGGAACATTAAAAGTCTATAAATCAAAACTGCTTAATGTTGACCACAGAACCTATCCTGTAAACAACTATGATAGCATTGAAGAAATTGAGTCTGTTAGCATCGATGATTTATTGGAGCAGGGAACTATTAAATCCGTTCAGGTAATTAAAATAGACATTCAGGGCTTTGAACTCAGCGCCTTCGCGGGAATGAAAAAACTTCTATCCGCGAAAGAGAATCTTAAAGTGGTTGCGGAATACTGGCCCCATGGCTTCAAAAGAGCCGGTGTATCGGCCATTGCGTTCTACGATTTTTTTGATAACCTGGGATACACGTTTACCATCCTGGAAGATTCGGGAGAAAGACCTCTTACAAGAGACTACGTTGTGCAAAACAACGATCAACCTTTTGAATTCAGCTTTAATGTGCTGATAGAAAAATCTTAAAATTAAAGAGGGATTGCAATCAAGTCGGTAGAACCCTTTAATGGGATGTACTTCTTGTAATAGTTCAAATCTATTTCAACACTGGTCTTTGTATCTACCAGTTTGTAATTAAGCTTTTTAAAATAGTTGTAATAGAAATCGAAATCGATTTTCTTTTCATCCATTACATAAAGTCCGATCTCAAAAATAATTCGCGGTCTGTATTTGGCAATGGCTTTGTCGGCGCCTTTGAATACTTCGTACTCGTGACCGTCGGTATCAATTTTGATAAAATCAATTTTATCCAACTTTTGACTTTCGGTGAAATCATTAAGACTTATTGCCGGAACTCCCTCTGCCGCTTTTGGGGTGCCAAGATGTACAGGGTGATCGTTCTGTCCCCGTTCACCATTTACCTTCCAGCTGCTGTAAGCGATAATTTCAGGCTTTTCACTTGATTTTTCCGAAACGAAAGAGTTAATAACAGTCACGTGTTTTGCCAGATCTGGATTCAACGAGAGATTCTT
>JAEUTM010000594.1 GCA_016788025.1 Bacteroidia bacterium | reverse complement strand
ACAATTAACAATAGGGCCATTATAGAATATCCGCAATTGAAAATTTTATGAGCCACATAGGATAAGGCTAAGTTTATAAATAGCGCCACTAATCCATGCACCACCAGGAATTGTTCACGTCCTTTGGAAATAATAAGTGTGGAATAACCGAATCCGCTGGAGATAATTACCTGGCAAATCACCAGGTAGGTAAAAACAGACTCTGTTCCCTCGTATTCTTTAAAAAAAAGTAAAAGCACCGGGTAACTTAATAAGCCAATGGCTGTTGCCAGAAAAGCGGTAGACATATAGATGTAACGGATCTCCTCAAACGTGGTAAGGGTTTTTTCTGAGATGGAATCTGAACTTAACCTGTTAAGCATTTTAGGAAACAGAACAAATTCCAGGGAACTTAAACCAACAATAAGTGCAGAGGCGATATTTGCGGAAAAAGTGAAATAACCCATGGTTTCAACCGGGTAAAAATAACCCACCATGGAGCGTGTACTTAATAGCAAAATATAAAATGTAAGTGCGTAAGAAAGTAAAGAAGCGCCTCTTTTATAAAGACTTTTCACCAGGCTGTAATCAATCTTCCAGTGAAGCGTGAGCGGCATTTTCCTGATAAAGATGATCATGGATATAAAATGGGCAGCGATCATCATCACCAACAGGGCCCAGATAAGCTCTACATCTTTGAAAAAAAGAAACATCGGCAACTGAAGCGCCTGGAGAATGGTCTGAAAGATGGAAATGGGAGTAAATAATGAATAGGTCCTGAAAATATTCAGAAATAACACGTTAAAATAATTCATGCAGGAAATTAAAATGACTACCAGCATAAATCGCGTAAACATATACTTTTCAAAAAGAGCAAAATCAAAAAGGTAAAGAACTACTCCTATTAACAGATAAAGAGTACATGAAATAAAGGTTGCAAAAACTGCATTTGAGGCGAGGTTAGACTGTTTTTGAACATCTTTAATGTCCCCGGTCGACAAATTAACATTCAGCGCAATGTCAATTCCGAAATTTCCGAAATTCATGTATTGCAGAATGAGCGCAAGGAAACCCCAGATACCAAGATAAAAAGGTCCGAGTACATACGCGATAATGAGTGAATTAAGAAACTGGATGAAGTAAGACAGATACCTCGAAACGATAAATAAAATTATTTTGTTTCCAATGATCCTTAACATTTCAAAAGCTTAGTATTTACCGGGTTTTAGTCTGCGTTAAATTAGTTTGAAGCGATTAAGAAAGTGGCTGTATCACTTCTACATTTTTTGATTTTGCAGTTGCCAGAACTTTATCGTCATAAACCGAAGCTTTTGCGTGTGTTTTGGTGTCCTCGCGCTTTAAGGTGTATTCATTAATGTATCTATCGAGATGGCTTGACTTTAAAGCAAATGTCATAAACAAAGAAATACGCTCTTCCGACTTTTGTTTTCTTAAAAATTCCGGGATACTCTTTTCAATAAGAGCATTATTGATTGAAAAGTTAGGCATGGATTTTAATCTTACGGCGTTTCCGCTGTGCAAGGTTTTAAGATCCCACACTACCACATCACCAACTTCATTGTTCACAAACAATGCCTCACCGCTCCTGTTTTTATGCGATCCTTTTCTGATCTTTAATCCGCCGCTGTAATTTTTGTGGTCCTGAAGATACAATCCCACCCTAATAAGCGTGTACTTGCCCTTCCAGTCGGGCCCGTCGAGGTTAGTCCGATCGATGTTATCACGATGAAATCCATTTGATCCGGTTCCGATCTGGTAAGAACTGTCCCCGAAATAAACCAGTTTTTCACTATCAAGTATTGTTTTTGCAATTTTTAAAATTCGCTCATCCAGGAGTATGTGATTTAAAATATCCTTACTTAAAAGATCCCCGTTTACAAAATTGGCATTCACTTTCCAGAAAGGAAGGGTGTAAGTAAGTCCTTTTGTTTTGTCTATTTCAAATTGTTTGTAAGCTTCTTCCCTGAAGGTTTTGATCTCCTCTTCACTGAAAACATTTTTAACGACAAGGTAGCCGTCTTTGTGAAATTGATCTGTGTTGATGATCACTTCTTTATTTGGATTATTCATTTTGGTAATTTTTTAATCTACTAAGTCTTTACTGAAAGGAGTTCCGTTTTGAACATCCCTGTTTACTTTTTTTCCAAGCATTTCCTTTAGGTACTTTGGATGCATGCCATATCCAGGCCTCACAGATCTTAGATTATTTTCATTAAGTGTGTCCCCTTTTTTTACATCTTCAGAAATAAACAATGAGCGCGAGAACTCCCTGCTTTTTTTCTTTTTATTGTCCATCTCGTAAGACGCTTTCCCCATCATTTTTTCTGCCGTTCTCACAGCATCCACCATCATCTTAAATTCTTTTTCGTCGAGCGAAAAATGTGCGTCCGGTCCACCGATTTTTTTATCGAGTATAAAATGTTTTTCTATGACCTTTGCGCCGAGAGCCACGGCAACAACTGGCGCTTCAATGCCCATG
>JAEUTM010000117.1 GCA_016788025.1 Bacteroidia bacterium | reverse complement strand
CATGATCTCGCTGAAACCAAAACCTTCCAATAAAGTACCTGTTTTGTTTTCAAGCAGGTTGTCATAGTTTTTATTTTCGTTTATCGCAGTATAAGAAATGGCTTTACTTACCTCCACATTGTTGTATCCGTAAATACGCATCACTTCTTCTATCACGTCTGCTTCACGGGTCACATCTGTTTTAAAACGCGGCACCGACAATAACAATCCATCAGAGCCTTCTTTCTCAATTCTGATTCCGAGATTTTGAATGATGCTCTTAATGATTTGCCTGTCGATCTCTTTCCCGATTAATTCGGTGCAGTTTAAATAAGAGAATGCAACTTTGTATGGCTCCAGTTTTTCGGGATAAAGATCCACTACACCCATGCTGATGGTACCGCCTGCAAGTTCTAATACAAGATTGGCTGCACGGGTTAAAGCGGTCACGGTCATTTCAGGATCAGTACCTCTTTCAAAACGGAAAGAAGCATCGGTTTTTAATCCATGATTTTTTGAACTCTTACGAATCGAACCCGGATCGAAATACGCGCTCTCTAAAAATACAGTCGTTGTTTTTTCGGTCACGCCGCTTTCTTCTCCGCCGAAAACACCGGCAATACACATGCCTTTGTTCTCATCACAGATCATCAGGTCGCTAGATTTCAGGCTGCGTTCAACACCGTCGAGGGTTTTGAATTTTTCGCCTTCTTTGGCGTTCCGTACAATTATTTTTTTGCCACCGATCTTTTCCACGTCAAATGCATGAAGCGGCTGGCCCAATTCGTGTAAAACAAAATTAGTGATGTCTACAATGTTATTGATCGGGCGAAGGCCAATGGCTTTTAAACGGTTTTGCAACCATTCAGGACTATCTTTTACCATCACACCGCTGATCACCAAGCCAGAATAACGCGGACAAGCCTCTTTATTTTCAACGGAAACAGAAACGGTTTGCAAACCGGTTGCTTCAGGAAGCATTTGTAAACCGTTGATTTGTGGTTCGTATTTTTTATCCTGGTTTGCAGAATTCAGAATCGCAGCGAGATCACGTGCCACACCTAGATGAGAAGCCGCGTCGCTTCTGTTTGGTGTGAGACCAATTTCAAGAACAGAATCTGATTCCAATTTAAAATACTCTGCTGCGGGAAGGCCAATGGCAGTGCTCTCAGGCAGGACCATAATACCCGCATGACTTTTTCCAATGCCAATTTCATCTTCAGCACAGATCATTCCTTCACTTGCCGCGCCACGGATCTTTGATTTTTTAATTTCAAATGGTTCTCCTTCGCTTGGATATAATTTTGTACCAATGGTTGCAACAATTACTTTCTGACCGGCAGCCACATTAGGCGCACCACAAACAATAGAAAGAAGTTCACCTGTTCCAACATCCACTTTGGTAAGACTCAAACGATCCGCATCCGGATGTTTGCCGCATTCCACCACTTTGCCAACCACCAGGCCCTTTAATCCACCTTTAATAGCCTCAAAATCCTCAATCCCTTCCACTTCGAGTCCGGATGCAGTTAATTTTTCCCCTGCTTCGGTTGCACTCAGATCAACATCAATAAGGGTTTTGAGCCAGTTGTATGAAATTTTCATATGTAGTAAAAAAGAGAATAAAGGTAGTCAATAAGCCATGAATTACCAAGTTGGAAGAGATTGAGGGTCAGGGGATTTGCAGGTGAATTCTTTGGGTAGAGTTTTGAAGTGCCGGGGTTTGGATAGATTAGGAGCATGGATTACATTCCGATATTTATCGGAACCGCGCTAGCGGGTAGGTGCTGTGCTTGTTGCACAACTAAGATACTTATGTTAATCAAAACTTGAAAATCGTTCTTGACAAATTTGGCTTTTCATGTATATTAAGTTATGCAAGGCAAAAAGCATTATACCGAAAAGCTCTTCACGAGTTTTCAGCTC
>JAEUTM010000441.1 GCA_016788025.1 Bacteroidia bacterium | reverse complement strand
AATAATTCCAAAGGAGAAAACCAGGTCAGCTGGAACTGGTATATCTACGACAAGGAAACAAACCTGGAGAGAAAAGGAAAAGACATTGGGCACACTTTTAAAGAATCAGGTATTTATCCCATAGCCATGGAAGTAAAAAATAAATATGGTTGTTCGGATACTGTGGTAAAATATATTGAAGTGGACATTGATTACACCATGTATGTTCCCAATGCGTTTACCCCCAATGGAGATGATTTAAATGAAATTTTTCTCCCTGTTATCAGAGGCACAAGATTCTACACGTTACAAGTATTTAACCGCTGGGGCCAGCTCATATTCTCCTCCTCTGACCCTGCCAAAGGTTGGGATGGAACTTACAACGGCAAAGACTCTCCGCAGGGTAGCTATGTCTGGAAAATAAAACTCTCTACCAACAAAGGTGAAGAAAAAATATCCTCGGGGAATGTCTTGTTGACGAGGTAGAGCCTATGAATCTATTTTTTCCTTCAGGTAACGACCCGTATAACCAACTTTTGCCCTGGCCAAATCATCGGGAGTTCCTTCAAAAACAACATTACCACCTTTCTCTCCTCCTTCAGGACCCATATCAATAATCCAGTCTGCACATTTTATTACATCCAGGTTATGCTCTATCACAACTATTGAATGCCCCTTTTTTAATAATGCTTGAAAAGACTTCAGGAGTTTTGCAACATCGTGAAAATGTAACCCTGTGGTAGGCTCGTCAAACACAAACAAGGTTGGCGAGGTATTATTAATTGCAATCAAAAAGCTGGCAAGTTTAATGCGTTGAGCTTCTCCGCCACTTAAAGTACTACTGCTTTGTCCTAACTGCACATAACCCAGACCTACTGCCTGCAAGGCTTGCAGTTTTTCGTTTATTTTTTGCGCAGTTCTGTTTTCTTTGTCCTTTCCAAAAAGTTCAACAGCATCATCTACCGTCATGTCGAGGATATCGGAAATGGTTTTTCCCTTATAAAGTATTTCGAGTGTTTCAGACTTATAACGTTTCCCTTTGCATGTTTCACATTGCAACTGAATATCCGCCATAAACTGCATTTCCACGGTAATCTGTCCTTCTCCCTGACACACTTCGCAACGTCCGCCTTCCACGTTAAAACTAAAAAAACCTGGCTTGTAATTTCGTGCTTTGGCCAATCCCTGTTCTGCAAACAAATTCCTTACCTCATCAAACGCTTTAATATAGGTAACCGGATTACTTCTTGTGGACTTACCGATCGGGTTCTGATCGACAAACTCCAGCTGTTTTATCTGTTTTAAACTTCCGCCGATTAAATGATCTGCATTGACGTTGTCAAAGTACCCTTCAAGGTAGCGTTGCATATATGGAATCAATCCTTTTTTTATCAGGGTCGATTTACCAGATCCACTTACACCCGTAACACAACACAACACATTCAATGGAAATTTCACAGAAACATTTTTAAGGTTATTGTCGTTCAGATTCCTGATCTCAATAAACTCTTTCCATTTTCTCCTGTTAAAGGGCGTTTCAATTTTTAAGCGATTGGTCAGATAACCTGATGTATATCCAGCCTTATTATTCAGCAGATCTTTGTGTGTTCCCTGGAAAACAAGATTACCACCATTTGATCCTGCTTCAGGGCCAATATCTATAAGCTGGTCAGCTTGTTTCATGATCTCCTCATCATGTTCGACGACTATCACCGTATTACCTTGTTGCTGCAAAGATCTTAAGACTTTAATCAACCGCTCCGTATCTCTGGGATGTAACCCAATGCTTGGCTCATCGAGAATGTACAAACTTCCAACCAGGGTGCTTCCAAGTTGTGTTGCAAGATTAATTCTCTGACTTTCCCCTCCACTCAAAGTATTAGCAACACGATTCAGAGTAAGATATCCTAAACCAACATCCATCAAATATTGTAAACGATTGTTTATTTCAATCAATAATCTCTTGGCTATTTTTGCATCATGCTCATTGAGTTTCAGGTTTTTGAAAAAAGGAACCAGATCAGAAACAGGCATTAATACCAGGTCACTGATGCATTTCCCATCAATCTTAACATAGTCGGCATCCTTCCTCAGCCTTGTTCCGCGACAATCCGGGCACATTGTTTTTCCACGGTACCTTGCCAGCATTACACGATACTGGATTTTGTAAGTCTCCTTTTCCAGCATTTTAAAAAACTGGTTCAAACCCTCAAAATGTTGATTACCGGTCCACAAAAGTTCGTAGTCACTCTTTGAAAGTTCTACAATGGGTTTATGAACCGGGAATTTAAACTTGTGTGCATTTTTGATGAGCTGATTTTTATAATAACTCATTACTTCACCACTCCAACATGCGATCGCATTGTCGTACACAGAAAGACTTTTATTCGGAATAACAAGATCGGGATCAATGCCAATAATGCTTCCAAAGCCTTCGCAGGTCTTACAGGCACCCACTGGATTATTAAACGTGAAAAAATTCACATTTGGCTCCTCGAAACTCATGCCGTCGAGTTCAAACAAATTGCTGAAGCTGTGTTTTGCAAATGAACCATCTTCATTTTCTATCCATAAAAGACATTCCCCTGCACCTTCAAAAAAAGCAGTCTGAACGCTATCACCTGCCCTGTTCACAAAATCTTCATCTCCCGGTTGTGATACGAGGCGATCGATTAGCAAATACACCTCCGCATTTTTCTTAACCGTTTTATAGTCGATTTCACTAATTCGAACAATAGATCCGTTAATGATAGCTCTCGAAAAACCTTGCTGAGAAAGAAGGTCCAGTTGTTTCTGAAAAGGGCGATCCTTCTTTTCCAAAACACGCGAAAGAACCATCAGTTTTGTTTCAGGCTTAAACTCCATTATAAAATTCACAACGTCCGTTACTGTGTGACGTTTCACCTGCTTTCCGCTTACCGGGCTATAAGTCTTACCAACTCTTGCGAACAGAAGTTTAAAATAATCATAGATCTCGGTTATGGTACCGACTGTACTTCTCGGATTTCTCGAAATTACTTTTTGTTCAATAGCAATGGCGGGCGAAATACCTTTGATATAATCTACCTGAGGTTTTTCAAGACGACCTAAAAACTGTCTGGCATAGGCAGAGAGGCTCTCCACGTAACGTCTCTGACCCTCGGCGTAAAGCGTGTCGAATGCGAGCGATGATTTTCCCGAACCAGAAAGGCCGGTTATGACCACCATTTTATTTCGGGGAATAGCCACATCAACATTTTTAAGATTGTGTTGACGTGCTCCTTTAATGATAATAAATTCCTTAGGACTTAGTTTTGAAATATCTTTTTGTGTGCTCATTTAAATCTTACTCCATCAGTTTTTTTAAGTGTTGACAGGTTGAAGGATCCTTCCAATCGATATAACCTACAGTTTCTTTTTTCACTTCCAGCTTTGTATTTATAACATAAGACGTGGGAATCGAATTAATTCCAATCGCGCTGAATGGAACATTCATTTTCAAAAAGGTAAAGGGGAATCCTCCCTTTTCTTTAAAATGCATGATCTTCTCGGGCGTTTCGTCGCTTACAACGATCACTTTTACGTCCGAAAGATCTGTACCGCTAATGTCGTTTAAATCCTTCAACTCATGCCAGCAGTTACCGCACCACGACGCTCCGAAGCTCAAAAGTATTTTTTCTCCTTTAAGAGATTCCATTGTTACTTTGTTTCCTTCAAGATCAGAAAGGTCCAGTGTTTTTAAATTAATTGAAGGAGCGACCTGGTATTTCTGGTACAGAAAAAATATAAGGAGACCAGCAACCGCAAGTCCCGCAGGAAAGATCCATTTTTTGTACATAGTAATTAAAAACCGGCGGTTAATTGATTTATTATGCCGGGTGTTTATGGTTTAAAAATACAAATAGATTTGCAGCTTAGTCTTTGTTTTTATTAAGGAAAATACTCAGAATCCTGTTAAGGATTGTTATATGCTTTTTAGTGCTTTCAGTAGGCAGTACAATTATTTTCCGATGGCTTCCTGTGCCGGTGACCCCATTAATGTTAATACGTTGTATTGAACAAAAAACCGAAGGAGAACCCATGAAATTAAAACATAAATGGGTAAGCCTCGAGAATATTTCCCCGAAACTTCAGTTGGCCGTCGTATGCAGCGAGGATCAGAATTATTTGAAACACTTTGGATTTGACTTTGACGCCATCGAAAAAGCCATGAAATCAAACGAAGAAGGAAGAAAAATAAGAGGTGGCAGCACTATTTCGCAACAAACCGCAAAAAACGTATTTTTATGGCCCGGAAGAAGTTACGTACGTAAGGCTTTTGAGGTTTATTTTACACTTCTGATTGAGCTCTTTTGGAGCAAAGAAAGGATCATGGAAGTTTACCTCAACAGCATTGAAATGGGACGGGGAGTTTACGGCGCCGAAGCCGCTGCACAGTTCTGGTTTAAAAAGGAGGCAAAAAATCTCTCCAAAGACCAAAGCGCTGCAATTGCCGCCATCTTGCCAAACCCACTTCGCTACGTTGCCAATCCGGCCGGACCTTACGTGTCAAAACGTAAAGAATGGATAAAAAAACAAATGAGCTACTGGGGCAACCAGTTGGATTATAATAAATACAACGACGAAGACGAAAAAGAAAACAAACCTTCAAAAAAAACATCGCGTAAATAATGAACAGAATTTACATACTTGTCATTTTGCTCGTCATGTTCCTGAGTTGCGGGAACTCCTCCTCTTCTGCTTATTTTAAAAAAAGCCTTGGACTGGACCCACAAAAAGCTGCAATGTACCAGCTTACCAGAGCGCAGAAATTAACAGCAGGGAAACTGGATGCGTTTTTTACGGACCTCAACCGGAAAGGTTTTTTTAACGGTGCTGTGCTGGTATCTAAAGCAGGAAAAATTTTATACCAGAAAGCGCTCGGAATTCTCGATAAAAATACGGGAAGTCCCCTCACGGATTCTTCAATGTTTCAATTGGCATCTGTTTCTAAAGTTATCACTGCAACTGCTGTGTTGATGTTGCATGAACGGGAAGTGGTGGATATCAACAAAGCATTTAAAGATTATTTTCCCGATTTCCCTTACGAAAAAATAAAAGTAAAGGATCTACTGAATCACAGATCTGGTCTTCCGAATTATATATACACCTTAAACAAC
The DNA here is from genome assembly GCA_016788025.1 of Bacteroidia bacterium. Classification (GTDB taxonomy): domain Bacteria; phylum Bacteroidota; class Bacteroidia; order B-17B0; family Aurantibacillaceae; genus Aurantibacillus. The sequence continues at coordinate 897 of JAEUTM010000441.1, read as the reverse complement.
GAAATCTACCAGCCGAATTACCAGATGAACAACGCAGATATGTATAGTTACTTTGTTTCCAAAAACACAAAACCATATCTGAAACCAGACTACCGTTTTAACTACTGTAATACTAATTATGCCCTGCTCGCTTTACTAGTTGAAAAAACATCCGGTAAATCGTTCTCTAAATTCCTGAAAGATGAACTCTTTACCCCACTGGGTATGAGAAATACTGCTACAATCACTGAAATAGATCTTAACGGAAGCAACACAACCAGACCTTACGATACACGCTGGAGGCCAGTTGACTTTGATGCAAGTGATTATGTGCTTGGCGATAAAAGTCTTTATTCAACACCGTATGATCTGTTCCTTTTCAGCGAAGCGCTTTACCAGAATAAAATAATCAGCGCACAAACACAGGAGCTTGCTTATACAGCCTTCAGTAAGGAACGAAAACAAAGTAATTATGGTTATGGGTGGCGTTTAAAAGATTTTAACGACCCTTCTAAAAAAGAAGTATACCATAATGGTTGGTGGCATGGTTATCGTACTGCCTTTCACAGGCGGCTGAGAGATTCTCTTACGGTTATTGTATTGAGTAACCAGCTCAACCGAACCACCTATCAAACGTATAAAATCTACGACATTCTTGATAGTGTTAACTCCAATGGCATTGAAGTAGAAGAAGAAGAATAGTGGAAAAGAGCCTGAAATCTGTTTTATTAACGCGTTTATAATTTGTACTTTTAGCCTCCATGTTTACTCTGTATCTTAAAGAGATTCGCAGTTTTTTAAGTTCACTTATCGGATATATGTCCATAGGCGTATTCATAACGCTTATTGGGATTTTTATGTGGATCATTCCCACCGAAGGCGGGGGTTACAATATTCTTGACAACGGTTTTGCGAACA
>JAEUTM010000104.1 GCA_016788025.1 Bacteroidia bacterium | reverse complement strand
TATTCACGGCGGAGGAATGGATCTGCAAGCTACACATCATACCAATGAAATTGCGCAGTCTCAGGCATGTTATCACAAAACCCCTGTAAACTATTGGATGCACACAAACATGCTTACTGTAAATGGAACGCGCATGTCTAAGAGTGCAGGGAATGGCTTTTTACCTGGAGAACTTTTTACCGGAAATCACCCATTACTGGAAAAAGGTTATGCGCCAATGGCTGTGCGGTTTTTTATGCTTCAAACGCACTATCGCAGTACGCTTGACTTTAGCAACGAGGCACTACAGGCGAGTGAAAAAGGATTTGAGCGTTTAATGGATAGTTACAAAACGCTGCAGACACTAAAAGCTTCTTCGGTAAATTCAGGTGAAGACATTAAATCGCTTCAAACCAAATGTTACGAAGCAATGAACGATGACTTCAATACCTCCGTACTTATTGCTCATTTATTTGAGGCGGTTAGAATCGTTAACTCGACGAATGACAAAAAAGTTTCATTAACGCAACCAGATATAGACCTCTTAAAAAAGATCTACGACGATTTTGTATTTGATGTACTTGGATTGAAGATGGAAGAATCTGGCGGAAAAACAGATAGAGCTTTTGCACAGGTTATGGATCTTATACTGGACATGCGCGCTAAAGCAAAAACAGGAAAAGATTTTAAACTTAGCGACGAAATCAGAGATAAATTGCTCGCTGCGGGAATACAAATAAAAGACAGTAAAGAAGGAACTACCTGGAAAGTATAAATATGATCATACCCCCTGTTTTTAAACATAATAAGAATTTATTTTTGGCGGCCTTTGCTTGCTTTATTTTATTTTCCTGCGGCCCAGAACAGCCGGCAAAAGATAAAAAGCCTGCCGGCACACAGGTTGAAAAACGAACTCCCCTTATCCCGTTCACGGTGGTAAACAAATTTCCGCACGACACAACGGCATACACTGAAGGCTTTCTTTTTCATAATAATTTACTTATGGAAAGTACCGGGGCACCGGAATACCTGCCTTATGCACGCTCAACGTTTGGATTTGTTGATCTTGAAACCGGGAAACTGAATGTTAAAGTTGAGATTGATAAACAAAAATACTTCGGAGAGGGGATAGTTGTCTTAAATAATTTGCTTTACCAGTTAACCTATACTAACCAGGTGGGATTTCTATACGATGCCAAAACATTCCAGAAGAAGGGACAATTTAATTATGCAAACAAAGAAGGATGGGGTTTAACAACAGACGGAAAGTACCTGATCATGAGCGATGGAACAAATATCCTGACCTTCCTGGATCCCATAGATCAAAAAGTGATAAAAACCCTGCAAGTAAGCGAAAATGGCTACGCTTCGGATCGCTTAAACGAACTGGAATTTATCAAAGGCTATATATATGCCAATCTTTGGATGACGAATACCATTGTCAAAATAGATCCAACCAGCGGACAGGTTGTTGAAAAAATGGAAATGGACGAATTAGTGGTCGAGTCGCGGGCAAAACATAAATCGAGCCTGGAGATGAATGGAATAGCGTACGACTCCATAAATGATAAGGTATTGGTTACTGGTAAGTTCTGGCCTTATATTTATGAGATCAAATTTAACCGCTAGTCTTTAGTTCGGTTTCGTTCTTTTTGTTGCTGGTTTATTACTACAACAGGTCTTACAACTATTTTTTTCAGAACCCTTAGTTTTAATTTTCTTTATAAAAAATACCATGAAAAAACTTGTATTCATATTGTTAGCAGCGCTTTCGCTGATGGATTTAGGCGCACAAAACACCTTTGTGAAAGGCTATGTGATAACCGAAAAGGGCGACACGGTAAGGGGTGACGTTAAGCTAAATGCAAAAAAGGAAATCGAGCTCTATACAAAACTTACATTTAAAGATGCTACCGGCGCTCAAAAAATGTACAAGCCCTTAAAAACAAAAGGCTATGGCTACGAACAAAATCATTTCATCACCATGCAGGATTCGGAAGGAGAAATGAAATTTGCAAAGGTCCTGGCCGTTGGACCGATCAGCCTGTACAAAGTAGGCTTTGAAGGACTTAAAATGAATACTGTGGTAGTTGAATTTGAATATTATCTGGTGAGTGAAGAAAGTAATGATAAAGAGTTGATCAAAGAAAACAAATACAAGAGGCAGTTGAATGAGTGGATGAGGGACAACGTTTCTTTCCTTGAAGCAAACGATGATAAAAAATTTGACGAACAAAAAGTAATAGACATTATCAATCAGTATAACGCCTGGAAGCGAAACAAATAAAATGATTACAAAAGATACAGACAAAAAATTATTTCTTCTCGATGCCTTTGCATTGATTTACCGTGCATATTTTGCATTTAGCAACAATCCTCGTATTAATTCAAAAGGCTTTAACACGTCGGCTATTTTTGGGTTTACCAATACACTCCTCGAGATCTTGAACAAAGAGAAGCCAACGCACATCGCCGTTGTGTTCGACATGGAAGGTCCAACACAACGGCATGTGGAATTTGAAAGTTACAAAGCAAATAGGGAGGAAATGCCTGAAGATTTGCGCGATTCAATTCCTCTGATTCATAAACTCATCCAGGGATTTAATATTGAGATTTTAGGCATAGAGGGTTACGAGGCAGACGACTTGATAGGAACTCTGGCAGCAAAAGCTGAAAAGGCGGGTTATACAACTTATATGATGACACCCGACAAGGATTATGGACAGTTGGTGGATGCGAATACATTTATTTACAAACCTGCTCGTTTGGGTAATGGGGTTGAAATATTAGGACCTGAGGAAATCTGCAGAAAGTGGGAGATCAGAAATGTTTCTGAACTGATTGACATTCTTGGACTCATGGGAGATAAGGTTGATAACATCCCCGGTATCCCAGGCGTAGGAGAAAAGACAGCAATTCAGCTTGTAAAAGATTTTGGGAGCATTGAAAATCTGCTTCAGAATACGGATAAATTAAAAGGAAAATTAAAGGAAAAAATTGAGAACAATAAGGACCTGGCTCTTCAATCAAAGCGTCTTGCTACCATTATGCTCGACTGTCCCGTAGATTTTGATGAGGCCAGACTTTCTTTGAAGGCACCGGACAAGGAGAATCTCCTGGAGTTATTCAAGGAGCTTGAGTTCAGAGCCATTGCAAAAAAAGTTCTTGGGGAGGACATTGGCGGATCCGAGAAAGTGGCAGAAGAAAAACCCAAAACTAAAACAAACACCGCGCAGGGAGATTTGTTTACCGTTGAAGAGACCACAATATCAATAATAGAAACACATGAAGTTCCGGTAACTAATTTTAAAACCATTAACGATGTGCCACATCGTTATGAGTTGGTAGATACACCGGAGAAGATAAAAGATCTTCTTGCTGAACTTAGCAAACATGCCGAATTCTGTTTTGACAGCGAGACCACGTCACTGGACGTTCTGAATGCAGAACTAGTAGGGCTTTCCTTTTCGGTAAAAGAGGGGGAAGCATACTACGTGCCTGTTTCCGCAGATCAGGCAAAAGCAAAAGAGCTGTTAAATGAATTTGTTCCGCTTTTTAACGATGAATCTAAAGTTCTTATAGGACAGAACATTAAATACGACTACCAGATTCTAAAGAACTATGGCATCACGGTAAAGAATAAGTTATTCGACACCATGGTGGCACATTTTTTAATTATGCCCGACATGAGACACAGCATGGACGTGCTGGCGGAAACATATCTCGGTTATTCGCCCGTGAGCATTGAGACCCTTATCGGAAAAAGAGGGAAAGAACAGGGAACAATGCGCGATGTGGAAATCGAAAAGATAAAAGATTATGCGGCCGAAGATGCAGATGTAACATTCCAACTCAAACACAAATTCTCCCCGGAACTCAAAAAAAATGAAGTTGAAAAATTGTTTACAGATGTTGAGGTACCGCTGATAAAGGTGTTAGCAGACATAGAGCGGGAAGGCATTAAACTTGACGTGGCGGTGATGAAAGAATTTTCTGCGCAACTGGCGAGCGATGTTGTAAATGTTGAGAAAGAGATTCAGGATCTGGCCGGAACAAAATTTAATGTTTCCTCTCCGAAACAGGTGGGTGAAATCCTTTTTGATTATTTGAAAATTGTGGACAAGCCTAAGAAGACCAAAACGGGACAGTATGCCACAAGCGAGGATGTTCTTAACAAGCTTGAGAAAGCCCATCCTATTGTTTCAAAAATTCTTGATTACCGGGAACTCGTCAAATTAAAAAGTACATATGTAGATTCACTGCCATTGCTGGTGAATCCGAAAACGGGTAGAATCCATACAACGTTTAACCAGGTTGTTGCCGTCACAGGTCGACTCAGCAGCGATAATCCAAACCTTCAGAACATCCCGATCAGGACCGAACGTGGCCGCCAGATCCGGAAAGCATTTGTTCCAAGAGACAACGATCATATTTTATTAAGTGCGGATTATTCACAGATAGAATTGCGAATTGTTGCAAGTATAAGTGGCGATGTGAACATGTGTGAAGCCTTCCGTTCGGGGAAAGATATTCACACAGCTACAGCCGCTAAGGTATTCGGCGTGGCAGAAGCTGAGGTAACAAAGGAAATGCGTTACAAAAGCAAGAGCGTGAATTTTGGAATCATATACGGCCAGGGAGCCTTCGGTTTGGCTGAGAACCTCGGTATTAGCAGAGGGGAAGCAAGTGATATCATTGCCAGCTACAAAAAAGAGTTTTCCGGCATTCAGGCCTACATGAATGAATCCATAAATTTTGCCCGTGAAAACGGATACGTAAAAACACTTCTTGGCCGGAAACGCTGGTTAAGAGATATAACATCAAGCAATGCAACAGTAAGAAGTTATGCCGAGAGAAATGCCATCAATGCCCCAATTCAGGGTTCTGCGGCAGATATGATTAAAGTGGCAATGATCAACATTCACAATGAACTGCAAAAACAAAATCTCAGGACTAAGATGCTGTTGCAGGTGCATGACGAATTGGTCTTTGACGTTTATAAGCCCGAGCTGGAAACGGTCAAACCAATCATCGAAAAACTAATGAGCGAAGCCCTGCCTCTCTCCGTTCCTGTTGAGGTGGGTATGGGAACGGGCGAAAACTGGTTGAGCGCCCATTAGAATAATTCATCAGGGGTCGGTTATTAAGACAATAATTGATTAAAAGCAACGTTAATAGCCGTATGAAGAATCTATTGACATCCCTAATTCTGTTCACGTGCATCGCGCATTCGCATGCACAAAAAGACAGCAGTGCAAAATGTAAAGCCCGGATCTTTTCAATAAGCGCTGAGCTCGGGGTTCCACCCTGGTTAAGCATGCAACAGGTCAAACAGAGCGATTACCAAAGTCTTGTACCAAATAACGAAATGTTGAATGCAGACTACAGTGGTTTTAAATCGTCGCCCGGCTATGCATTTATGAATCCTGGTTTCCAGGGGATGCCGGGAATAAAAGTGTATGCTGATCTTGGCGGAAAGAAATACAGAAAGGAAATTTATTTTGGCTTAAGTTTTAGTAAAGAGTATGTTTCAGGAATTTCCTACAACCGGGAATCTTACGACACAATAGGCGTGTTCATTGATCCTGCAAACAACAAAACGCTTTACGATATAGTTAGTATTAATGATTACTATAATTTTAGCATCGTTTCCAACCGCTGGATGATCCCTCTGGGTTTCAATTTCACCAGCAATCAGGATAAGTTCTTTTGGATCAGCCTGGGACTTCAGATCGCACCGAGTATCAGCACCAACTATAAATTTGTTTCTGGCCATACACAAAACACAATAGAGTATTTGCTGGAGCCCGGCGAAGAAGTTAAATATGGAAATGGGTATCAAAAGAGTAATCATATCGGTTTCAGTGCTAAACAAACCAGCTCCTCACTCAGCGGCTTAGGGTTTGGTTTATATGTTTCTGCTCCTGTCAGTGTTTATATGCACCCCTTCAAAAGGGCAAAATTTCTAAAACATCTTAACCCGATGATTTCAGCAAGTCCTTACTTTGGCTTGGCGAAACACAAATACAGTAATATGCTCAGCGGATTTGGAACAATAGTATCGGCCGGACTGCGTTACAACTGGTAGGCACCCTTTTCTTCAAGCCTAATTTGATAGTGTTAAAATCTCCTCTGCGCTTTTAGGATTACGTACATTTATGTATTGTTAACCCCAAAAACTATGAGGAAAACTCTTACTGTTTGCGCTCTGCTATTTTTTATTCTAAGATTAAGCTCGCAATCTGCGTCCGATGCCGCTGTTCAATTAGAGGCAAGTGTTCAGAACAGTCCTGCTCAGATTATTTTGACTTGGGTTAACAATTCAACAACTAGTCAGTACACAGTATTCCGTAAGTTAAAAACAGATCTCTTTTGGGGACCCGCCGTCGCAACACTAGCCGGATCAGTAAATCAATACACAGATAATACAGTAAACGTAGGAGTTAGCTACGAGTACAGAGTTGTTCGCACGGGAACGGGTTACAATGGCTATGGTTATATCAATGCCGGGATTGAAATTCCCGAAACAGCATGGCGCGGCAAAGTAATTTTACTGGTAGACAGCAGTTTTATAGTTTCTCTATCATCTGAAATTCAAAGATTGGTAGCAGATATGGAAGGAGACGGCTGGCAAGTGATTCGTCATGATGTTTTGAGAACAGGGTCGGTAACTCATGTCAAGGATCTTATATTAACGGATTATTATTTTGATACAATTGTCCCAAAAGCTGTATTTATTTTAGGGCATATTCCCGTACCGTATAGCGGAAATATAAATCCCGACGGGCACAGCGATCACCTGGGAGCCTGGCCGGCGGATTGTTATTATGCGGACATGGATGGAACATGGACCGACAACTTTGTAACCTCCACAACCGCCTCACCCGCCAGAACTCAGAATATTCCCGGAGACGGAAAATTTGATCAGAGCATAGCGCCGACTGAGCTTGAGTTGCAGGTAGGACGCGTTGATTTTAATGACATGCCGGCTTTTTCTTTTTCCGAGCAGCAGCTTCTGAAAAATTACCTGGACAAAGACCATGATTATCGTAAGAAAATCTTCAGCCCGCTTAAGCAAGGAGTGATTGATGACAATTTCGGATATTTTGGCAGCGAAGCGTTTGCCGCTAGCGGGTATAAAAATTTTGCACCACTGCTTGGTTCCAATAACATTTCTTCCAGCGATTATTTTACTGCCATGTCCTCAGCAAGTTATCAATGGTCCTATGGTTGCGGTGGAGGAACTTATGTTAGTGCCAACGGAGTGGGAGCAACATCTAATTTTGCGTCTTCAAATCTTGATGGGGTTTTCACTTTGCTTTTCGGTTCTTATTTCGGCGACTGGGATTCACAGAATAACTTTTTGAAAGCACCCTTAGCACAGGGGAGAATGCTTACAAGTGTTTGGTCTGGTCGACCGCATTATCAATTTCATCACATGGCGCTTGGTGAAAACATTGGTTACAGTGTATTGTTAACCCAGAACAATGCAGGTGGTTTATATTTTGGAAGTCCAACAGGTATCACTGGCCTTTGGGTACATAACGCATTGATGGGCGACCCTACCTTACGAAACGATGTCGTCGCTCCTGTTGCCAATGTTATTGCAACAAAAGCGGGACACAATTGTCATATAAGCTGGTCTGCTTCTACCGAAACGAATATTGTGGGCTACAATATTTACAGGAAAACGGATACCAGCGAGATCTATACGAAAATTAACTCAGCGCCAGTTTCAGGAACAACATACACAGATCTTTGCCTTTTCCATATTGGCGTTTATACCTATATGGTGCGGACTCTTAAATTGGAGCAAACGCCAAGCGGAACGTATTACAACCTTAGCGAAGGCATTGCGGATACGGCATACAATTCAATCGGCCTCGATGTTCAGGCTGCCTTTACTTACACTTTTGCAGGCAGTAATATGCTTGTAACCAACACGTCAAGTAATGCAGGTATTTATTTTTGGGATCTTGGGAGCGGAATAACAACAACCTTAACAAGTCCGCTGATCACATATTCCACCACAGGAGTTTATGATGTGACACTTATTGCCTCAAATGGTTGCAGATCGGATACTATTACGGAGCAGGTTGTATATGGAGAACTTGGATTTGATGAATTAAGTGTAGAATCTTCCTTGCTCTTGTATCCAAATCCAACTTCCGGTACGTTAAAAATGTCAGGACTTCGGGAATCTAAAGCCATAACCGTATACAATTCGATGGGACAGGAGGTATTAAGATTTGATACTGTAGCGGACGAAGAACAGCTGGACGTCAGACGTTTAAAAAGCGGACTATATTTTGTGAGAATTGGAAGGGAAAATAAATTGAGAAAAGTTCTAAAAGAATAGTCTTAAGCGTTAGATCTCCTTACGCATACGCCCAACTGGAATCTCAAGCTGTTCGCGATATTTTGCAACAGTTCGGCGCGCAATATTATATCCTTTTTCGTTTAGGGCTGCACAAAGTTCGTCGTCGGTCAAGGGATGTTTTTTATCCTCCTTATCAACGAGATCTTTTAGGGTGTTTTTTATTTCGCGACTGCTTACCTCTTCGCCACTATCGGTGCTCATGCTCTCGCTAAAGAATGTTTTGAGCAAGAAAGTTCCGTAAGGAGTTTGAACATACTTGCTGTTAGCCATCCGTGAAACGGTTGAGAGGTCAAGTCCCACACGATTGGCAATGTCTTTCAGGATCATCGGTTTAATCTTGCTTTCATCACCCGTTGCAAAGTAATCATTCTGATATTCTAGAATACATTGCATACAAAGACTCATAGTGCTATAACGCTGCTGCAAGGCCTCTATAAACCATTCGGCGCTTTCAATTTTACTTTTAATAAAACCAGAAGCTTCTTTTGCCGCCTTGTCTTTGCTTTTGGTATACTCCTTCAGCATTTCCTTATAGTCAAGGCTTATTTTTAAATCAGGCAGATTTCTTCCATTGATGCTCAGTTCGGGTTTGCCATCGTTTACTGCAACAATGAAATCAGGAACGACAGCGCTGAAACTACTTTCCTTTGTGTCACTGTTCCCGGGACGAGGATTAAGATGAGTTATTTCGGCGATGATCTCGCGCAGATCATCATTATCTATCTCGAGCCGTTTCAGGATTTTATCGTAGTGCTTTTTAGAAAACTCATCCATATGATGACGGATGACCTCCATGGCCTGCACTACCTCTTTGGTTTTTTCGGGCTTCCGCTCGAGTTGTATCAACAGGCACTCTTGTAAATTACGTGCGCCAACTCCAGGCGGATCGAAAGTTTGAATCACCTTCAGAACAGATTCAACCTCCTGTTCGGTGGCAGTAATATTTAAATTAAATGCAAGATCGTCCACAACCAGCTCCAATTCCCGGCGCATGTATCCGTCTTCGTCCAGGCAACCAATAAGATAAGTCCCTATAGTATATTCCCTGTCGGTGATATCTTTCAAGCCTAACTGCTGCTCCAGGGTTTCGCGGAATCCAATACCTTCCGCCATCACAAAATCGCGCGTCTCTTCGTCAGGACCTTTATTAACTACTTCGTATTTGTAAGAATCAAGTTCATCGGCCCCCATATAATCTTCCATCTCCACGTTATCTGAGCTTTTAATTTCGGTTTCGGTATGGTCGGCATTCTCATCAAAATCTTCGTCAGATTCGATCGTCCCCTCTGCATCATTCTCGTAAAGCTCTTCTTCGGTAGCAGCTTGTTCTGCTTCTTCCTCCAGCGCGGGATTTTCTTCGAGCTCCTCTTTAATCCGTTCTTCCAGCGCAAGTGTAGGCAATTGCAACAGCTTCATCAGCAGGATCTGCTGAGGTAATAACTTTTGCGAAAGTTTTAATTGTTGCGATTGTTTTAGAGCCATAACTAGTTAAAGCTGCAGAGGTAATAGTTCTTTTTACCTTTTTGTATAATGAGATACTTATTTTTAATCAGGTGCTCCGTGTTAATGATAAGATCAAGATTTTCTACTTTTTCTTTGTTAATACTTACGCCCCCGCCTTGTACCATTTTACGCGCTTCACCTTTGCTTGGAAACACTTTTGTTTTTTCTGCGAGCAAGTCTAAAACCCCTGTTCCTTTTTCTATGTCTGATCGCTGCACGGAGAATTGCTGAACCCCGTCAAAAACATCCAGGAAGGTTGCTTCGTCCAGTTGAGACAGTTCTTTCATTCCTCCTGTAAATAAAATATTGCTGGTTTCTACAGCCGAATCATAATCTTCAAGGCTATGAACAATGGACGTAAGTTCTTTGGCAAGAGCTTTTTGCAGAAGCCGTTTTCCGGGATCCTTTTCATGTTCGGCAATCATGCTTTCGGTTTCCGCTTTTGAAAAGAAGGTAAATACCTTGATCCAGTTTTTTGCATCATCATCCGAAGTGTTGATCCAGAACTGGTAAAATTTATAAGGTGAAGTTTTGGTCTTATCCAGCCAAACACTTCCGCTTTCTGTTTTCCCGAATTTTGTGCCGTCTGCTTTACGAATTAACTGTGTGGTTAGCGCATAAGCTTCCCCTCCTGATTTTCTGCGGATCAATTCTGTGCCACTGGTAATGTTGCCCCACTGGTCTGAACCTCCCATTTGAATCTTGCAATTGTGACTTTGATTTAATTTGTAAAAATCATAAGCTTGTAAAAGCTGGTAGCTGAACTCCGTAAAACTCATGCCGTTCTCAAGCCTGTTTTTTACAGAATCTTTAGCCATCATATAGCTAACGGTTAAATGTTTGCCGATGTCGCGAATAAAATGGAGAAAAGAATAATCTTTCATCCAGTCATAATTATTTACAAGAACTGCCCCATTGGCTTTGTCGGTAAAATCAAGGAATTTTTCCAGTTGTTTTTTTATCCCCGCAACATTTTTATTCAATGCTTCTTCGTCAAGCAAATTGCGCTCAGCCGATTTTCCGCTCGGATCGCCCACCATTCCGGTAGCACCACCAATCAAGGCAATAGGCTTATGTCCGGCTTTCTGAAAACGCAGGAGAGTAAAGATCTGGGTTAAATGACCAATGTGTAAAGAATCCGCCGTTGGGTCAAATCCAATATAACCCGTAACAGTTTCTTTTTTCAACAAGTCTTCGGTGCCAGGCATAATATCCTGCAAAAGCCCGCGCCATTTGAGTTCTTCAACAAAATCAAACTTCATAGTGGAGTAAAATTACAAATATTATACCAAGCTTTACCTTGTTATAACGCTAAATAACGTTGGATTAATCTTTATATTAGACGTATGTTTATTTACAATGTAACCGTTAATGTTGCCGACGATGCACATGTGTCCTGGCTAAAGTGGATGAAGGAGACTCACATTCCGGATGTGATGAAAACGGGCTGTTTTATTGACAACCAGGTGGTAAAAGTGTTGTATGTAGACGACGAAGGGCACACGTATTCCATACAGTATAAATTCCTTGACATGTCGGACATTGAAAAGTACCAAAAGGAATTTGCTCCAAAGTTACAGGCACAGCATAAAGAAAAATTTGGTGAAAAAACCACCGCTTTCCGAACCTTACTGCAGATCATTGATTAGAATCGCTGGCAATTTCCTAATCACTGGTTTGGACCATTTCCGGCAGAAGTAAAAACTAAGGAAATTTTCGTTCGGTGGTTTCGAGAACCTCAACCACCAATTCGGTGACTGAGGCTCTCGAAGTCGACGATAACAAAAGAAAAAAGTCGGTAACCAACCGACTTTTTCAACCAAAGTAACTAATTGTTTAACCCTTAATTATGACAATCGCGTTACTTATCTCTTAACAAGAAACAGGCATTAATTCATTTTAAACGGAGGGATTTTCCCGTCTTTCATTAATTGTAGACTTTTCTTTTTATGTTCTTCAAAGTTCCCGAAGGCAAGCGCATCAAGCATTTCCTGGCGACTCATCTTTGGGTTATTAAATTGTTTGCGGATCTCATCTGAGCAACGATCAACGTATTTTTCAAAACGGTTCGGAGCCCAAACATATTCTTTTTTTACAGCATCTTTTTTAATTGCAAATTCTTTTGGAAGTGTTCCTTCAATTTTAGCTTTGATATCCAGGCCTTCGTAAGTTTTTGGAAGCTGGCGGTTGTCAAACATAAAAGGCTTGCTTACCATGATCACGTGTTTTTTACGTTTAGGATCAATCATAGACAATCCTTCTATCCTTAAACCTTTTTTCTTTAGGATGCCGTACTTAGTTTCAAAGTGTTTAAGGATCTCGAACATGGTTTTAGAATTTACTCTGCTAAGTTAACTATTAAATTGTTAATAACTTATTTTTTAACCTTGCAGATTTCGTTAATTAATATAAAGGCTTGTTTAGTATTCTGTTGGGAAGACGTTAATAAGGGGTTCAAAAGCCGTTAATTGGCTGATCAATAGAAACTTAATTAAGTGAAAAACTATTCCCTCGAAAAGGGTTATTTCGGAACGATCAGTCCTTCTTGTACACCAGTACGTTAAACACATATGGATTGATGCGCTTAACCTGTTCGGAGCGTTTTAAGGACTTTAAGCTCGATTTTTTAGCATTTTGGGCCAATAATTCCTGTTTTGTGCTATCATTTTCGATATTTTCGATGGATTTCAGGATTTGGTTGGCTTTAATTGCAAAACCAGTAGCTTCGGCACCGGTAATTTTACCCCTGATCACACCTACTACATTGCCATTTTCATCCAAAACGGGTCCGCCGCTGTTACCAGGATTAACAGGGATAGAAATCTGGTACATACTGGTATCGTTTGAATAACCGCTCAGGGAGCTTAAAGAGCCTTCGCCATAAACCATTTCTCTGCGCGGGTATCCTAAAGTAAATACCTTTTCCCCGATATCACTTACTTTTCCCTTTAGTGAAAATGGCACCTGCCAGTTTTTGTATAAATTATCGTTGTTAAGCTTGAGGATTGCCAGGTCCAGTTTAGGATCAGATAGAATAAGACTCGCTGCGGTCCTTTCCGTTTGACTATTCTGGATAAAGATACTATCAGCCTTATGTACCATATGGTAGCTGGTAATAATGTATCCTTTGTTGTTTAATGCAAAAGCACTCCCTTCAAGGTTTGCCGGAGCATACACTGTTTTTTTGCTGTTTTTGGTGATACCCGCTACTATCCCGTCGCTGGAAGCTTTCAACTCCATCACCACGCGGTTAAGATCGGTAATCTGGTTACTTTGCTGCTTGAATAAATACCCGCCGGCGCTTAGTACTGCAACCGTGCTCAATACAGCAATTAATGCGGTACTTGCAGCCACTGCAATAGTGCGACCATGTTTCACCGCAAAACTTTCTTCACGGTTAATGGAAATAATTTTCGAATTCAACCCGAATTCCTTTTCGTGGATAGCTTTCAGTTTTTTCTTCAGCTCAGCACGATCCGCATGTTTATTCAGAGATTCAACAAGTTGTTTATGTTCCTGGAAAGCCTTTGCAAACACTTCGTCTTTCAGAACCTGGCTTTCAAAGGCCGCTTTTTCAGTACTACTCAATTTCCCGTTCAGGTAATTGTCAAAAAGATCAATAGCTCTCATAATATTCTTTCTTCCTATTCTATAATACTCGTTTCCACGTTTGTTTTTTCAAAAAAGTACTTCTTTAATCGTTGTAAACATTTATACTTCTGGTTCTTTGCATTGTCAGCATTTGTGTAACCAAATTTTTCGGCAATATCATCCATGCTCATTTTGTGAACATAGAAGTCTTTGATCAGCGTGCTGCAGGGCTCTCCCAACTCCTCAAGGCTTCTGTTCATTTTTTGAATTTCAGCTTCTTTCAGATCATGGTCGGCAATATCTGTTTCGGCGTCCATGAAATCGTTTTCAGAATCTTCTTTCAGTAGAACAAGTTTTCCGCTTTTACGGAGTTGTTTTAACCATAGTCTTTTTGCCACCGAATAAATATAGGTCTGCAATTGGCACTGCAGGCTAAACTCAGGCTTTTGCGCATTTTCGTATAATACGATTATGGTTTCCTGGTAAATGTCTTGCGCAGCCTCATCGCTACCGCTGTTGTTTACAATAAATTTAAGAACGATGTTATAGTACTTCTTGTACAAAGCATTTAAAACCTCACCGTCGCCGCTTCTCAAACCAGCTATAAACTGGTCGTCGCTAAATTGCATTTTGGTTGCAGCCATAAAGCTCTGTTTAGGTTAATACTGTTATTGGATAAAGGTAACCTGTTTTTAACGAAAATTCTGGCCGCGAGGTTTTTCTTTATACTCAATCAAAAGCCAGACCAAATCAAAAAGGACCCTTTAACTGTATAAAATACGAATTTTAAAGCTCTAAAAATCAATAAATTACATAACTCTACAATTTTTTTCTTCAAAAAAGGGGTTACCATTTTAAGATTCCGGTATAAATGGGAAATAAAACTTAAACCTAAAATGAAAAAAGTATTCTCAATTATCGCTGTAGCTGTAGTAGCTACTTTTGTTGCTTGTGGTCCTTCAGCTGAAGAAAAAGCTAAAATGGAAGAAAGAGCAAAACAAATCCAGGATTCAATCGCTGCTTCTATCAGCGAATCTATGCAAACTGCTGAGCCAGCTGCTGCTGATTCAACAGCTCCTGCTGCTACTACTGAGTCTGCTGCTCCAGCTGCAGAATCTCACGACGGTCACAGTCACTAAGAATTTGTGTTTAGTTAGTTAGCTGATTAGCCTCAAAGTGTTATCACTTTGGGGCTTTTCTGTTTTTTGATTAGCTTTGTTATCCGTTTAAACGAATTATTCTTTATGAAAAATCTTCTATTTGTTGTTTCTGCTTTGACAGTTGTATTGGTTTCTTGTGGTCCTGCGGCCGAAGATCGCCAGGAAATGCATCGTCGCGCCAAAATATTCCAGGATTCTATTGCCCAGTTCATTCGTCAATCGATGGATGAAGCTGCAGCTCCAGGTCCTAATGCAGTTCAGCAAGTTCAGATGCCAACACCTGGCCAAACGGCACAGCCTCAGGCAATTAACCCGAACATGGGTGTTAATCAAACGCCGGGAGCTAACACACCGGCACAAAACGGTAAAAAGTAGTTCGCCAATTTTTTTCTCTCATGGAAATTACTGTTCAAAAAGTACTTGATGCTCTAAAATATGTGGACGATCCGGATCTTAAAAAAGACCTGGTGACTCTGAACATGATCAAAGACATAGAGATCAATGAAAAAAATATTTCTTTTTCAGTTGTATTAACTACGCCAGCCTGTCCCATGAAGGACATGATTCACAATGCTTGTATGAATGCAATTTTGCATTATGTGGACAAAGAGGCGAAGGTGAAAATCAACATGACCTCCAACGTTACGAGTAAAAAGGAGAAAGACGATACCACCCTGCGCGATGTAAAAAACATTATTGCTGTTGCCAGTGGAAAAGGTGGTGTTGGAAAAAGTACTATTGCGGCAAATCTCGCAGTGGCATTGGTGAGACAAGGCGCAAAAGTTGGCCTGGTAGACGCCGACATTTACGGACCTTCACAACACATTATGTTCGGCGCAACGGATGACGGTCCGGGAACAGCTGAATTTAACGGACAACGCAAGATGTCACCGGTTATAAGTTATGGAGTAAAATTAAACTCTATTGGTTTTATGGCTGGCCCGAACCAAGCTGTTGCTCTTCGAGGACCAATGGCCAGCAAAGCCTTATCGCAATTATTTTACGAAACAGTTTGGGGCGAATTGGATTATCTTATTGTTGATCTTCCTCCGGGCACAGGCGACATTCAGATCAGTTTGTGCAGCCAGGTTCCTTTAACAGGCGCTGTAGTTGTATGTACGCCACAGGAAGTGGCCATTTCGGATGCGCGTAAAGGCATCGCATTATTTCAATTACCACAGGTAAATGTTCCGATCTTAGGCCTTGTGGAAAACATGGCCTGGTTTACTCCGGAAGAATTACCGGAAAACAAATATTACATTTTCGGAAAAGATGGCGTGAAACATTTAGCCGAAGAATTAAACGTTCCGCTTGTAGCTCAAATTCCATTAGTGCAAAGTGTACGCGAAGCTTCGGATGCGGGCCGTCCGGCCGTTATGCAGGAAACCACCCCGCAAGCCATTGCATTTATGGAGATGGCACAGAATGTTGCGCAACAAGTGGCGATAAGGAACGCGGAGGTAGTAACTGCTTAGCGTTTTTCATTTAAGATTTTTCTTCATTTTCTTCTTCAAATTCTGGGGGTCGAAGAACTGGCATTTTGTTTCAGTGACACAAGGCAGCATTTTTATTTAACGAGAAAGCTACCTGGAGAGCTTTAATACCTATTTTGATAGGTAGCTACCTAATTTTTAACGTAAAAATTTTAAAGGACTATATTCGGAACCTTAGTTTTGAATTAAAATAATTGTTTAACATGCACAGCGAAGCACATATTGTAAAATCAGCTGAGCTTCTTTTTATCAGCTATCATTTTTATTTGCGCCAGCGTAGCTGTGCCTGATCGTTCCACGAAGTTTTTATTCAACCCAAACAATAAAGACCCGCGTATTCCAGGGTTTTCCGGCCAATAAAATTATTTCATATCTTAGTATAGTGCTCTTAAAGCACCTATTTCTGTGTTTTGAATAAAAAATTAAGATATTTTTTCGCCAGTTTGTTGTTATGTCTTTGTTTTCCGTCTTTTTCTCAAAACGAAAACAAAAAATGGTATTTTGGACTTTATGCGGGATTGGATTTTATGACCAGTCCACCTACGGCTTTAAACAATGGTACATTAGTTAGTTCGTGGGGATCCGCTTCAGTGGCTGATGCGAACGGAAACCTGCTTTTTTATACAACAGGGGATACTATATTTAATCAAAACCATGTAGTAATGGCGAACGGCGGTATTGGGAATGGTAATGTTAGTTCTTTGGAGAGTGCTTTGATAATAAAACTTCCAGGAAGTACTTCTCAGTATTATGTTTTTGCTCTCAACGCGCCAACTGCTAATGCATTTAGCCTCAATTATTCCATAGTAGATATGTCTCTGGCTGCAGGTTTTGGATC